>DASZRK010000065.1 GCA_035549195.1 bacterium | reverse complement strand
TTATGTGGCCCTGGCCACCCTGGGTTATGAGCTCTGCGCCCGCTATTTCCAAAAACGCTATGGTTTCGACGAGGTACGGGGGACCACTCTGGGCGTTCAGCGGGGCGTCCTGACGGGGAAGGGGATGCGGATCTTCCAGGAGCATGAGAAAGCCCTTTTCCTCAAGCGCATGGCCCGGGAGCGGGGCATCCCATTGTCCCGAACGGTCGCGGTGGGGGACAGCCGTTCGGACCGCGAGGTCTTCAAGGCGGCGGGCTTCCGGATCGCCTTGAACCAGGACGGGTTCCTGACCCCCTTGGCCGACCGGGACCTCAAGACCCGGGACCTGACGGCCCTTTTGAAATACGTTCCCTGAGGCGGACTTTCGGCAGGGGTGGACTTTTTGGAAAGGCCCGTCCTTTGATATCCTGTTTTTCCCTTTGAGGAACGGGGGGAGGATGACCATGGACAAGCGATCGGGTTGGGCCGAGAAACGCCAGCATGAGCGGGTCGTAGCGACCCTCAAGATGGAATACCACATCGTTTCCGGGCCCGATGCCCAGAGACTCCTCTCCCAGGCCGATTACAGCCAGACCACCGTCGACCAACTGCCGAAGCTTTCGGAAAGGTCCTCGCTCTATCGGGCCGTCACCAAGGACATCTCCATGGGCGGGCTGGCCTTGGTCTCCCAGAACACCCTCAAGCCCGGGATGCTCCTGGAAGTGTCCCTGCATCTTCCCAACTATAAAGTGGACCTGAAGTTCCTGGCCGAGATCCGGCACGTGGAGACCACGGTGGAGATGGGGAAGACCCTCCATCACGCGGGCATCCGTACCCTGGCCATCCACAAGGGGGATGTGGATCGCATCGCCCACTATCTGACGGACCCGAAGAACCTCGACCTGTAAGATCCCGAACAAAAAAAGGCGGCCCGGAAGACCCGGACCGCCTTTTGTCCCCCATCGGTCATTGCCAGGCGGCCAGGATCCCTCCCATCAAGGCCAGGCTCACCAGGTGATGGCCGGTCTGGATGGCGTAGAGTTTCAAGGACCGCTTCTCCCAGAAAACGATGTTCAAGGTGGGCGCGGCGACAAAGCCCAACCACACGTAGAAACCGGTGATCATGCCGTGCAGGAAGCCTTCCTTGTGGAGGAACCCGCCCGCGAATTGGGCCACCGTGGTCAGGACCCAGGCGGTCACCAACAGGGCCAGGAAGTTGCCGATCATGGGCTTCCACATGCCCTTCATGGCCTTGTCCCGTTCCTTCTTGCTGGGCTCCTTCATGCCCATTTCCTTCATCCAGGCCTTCATGAACAGGAGCGGCGAATGCCAGGCCCACCCTAGAAAGAAGCAGACCAGGGCGGATACGAAGATGGCGACCCAATTGTAATGGACTTCCATGAAAACCTCCGGGAACGGAATGAACGGCGGGGACATTCTAACCTGGCTAGGTTCCGAACAAGGTTAAATGAGGGTTATGGGTTAACCCGGTTTTTGGGCATAAAAAAAGGGCGGAAGGTTGTCCTTCCGCCCCGAGATCGCCGCAACGAGATCGCTTCAGGGCCTTCATCGTATCTTTGACGAGATCGGCAAAGTCGAAAGGCGAGGTCGCCACGGTCCATTCGGACCTCGCGACGGCCGATCTCCCTATTTCAAGGCCTTCATCGTATCTTTGATGAGATCGGCCGACTTCTGCACCATGGCCTTCTCCTCATCGTTCAGGGGTACCTCGATGATCTGTTCCAACCCCTTGCGGCTGAGCTTCGAATAGACGCCGAAGTACATGTCCTTCAAGCCGTACTCGCCCTCCAGGTAGCAGGAGGCGGGGATGACCAGTTTGGAATCCTTCAGGATGGCCTCCACCATGGAGCCGGCGGCCGCGCCGGGCGCCAGCCAGGCCGAGACGCCCAGCAGGTTCACCAACTCACCGCCCCCTTTACGGGTGCGCTCGACGATGGCTGCGATCTGGTCGGCCTTGAGGATGTGGGTGATGGGGATGCCGGCGATGTTGCAGTAGCGCACCAGGGGCACCATCTCGTCGCCGTGCCCGCCGATGACCGAAGCGTTGACGTTCTGCACCGCCACGTCGGCGGCCAGCGCCAGGAAGGTGCGCATGCGGGCGGAATCGAGCACCCCGGCCTGGCCGATGACCCGGTGCTTGGGGAGGCCGGAGGCCTTGTAGGCCACGTAGCACATGGTGTCCAAGGGGTTGGTCACGACGATCAGGATGACGTTGGGGCTTTGGGCCACGATCTTCTTGGCCACATCGGCCACGATCTTCTGGTTGATGGCCACCAGGTCCTCGCGGCTCATGCCGGGCTTGCGGGGCATCCCGGCGGTGATGACGCAAACGTCCGAGCCCGCGGTGGCGGCATAGTCGGTGGATCCGGTCAGGCGGGCGTTGAAGCCCGAAATGGGACCCACTTGGAGGATATCCAGGGACTTGCCGGCCGGCAGGTCCTTGCCTTCCATGGGAATATCGACCAGGACGATGTCGCCCAGGTCCCGCTCGGCCATCCAGGCGGCGCAGGAGGCCCCCACGTTTCCGGCTCCCACGACGGTGATCTTCGGACGGTTGGACATGTTTGCCTCCTGGATTTTTTTGGGCCCTCGAACGAGGCAGTAGTCTATCCAAGGTCCTTTTTGAAGTCCATGAGCTGGGTCAGCACGGTGGATCCAGGGGGATGGCGGGCAAGCACGGCGCATCGAACCATTGACATCCACAGCCCCCCTGTTTAGTTTGAGGCGGACGGCCCAGGAGACACCATGAGCGACGAGCAAAAGCAGAAGGGCTTTACCCTTTGGTTCACCGGTTTATCGGGTTCGGGCAAGTCCACCATCGCCGAACGGGTGGCCTTCAAGCTCGAGCGCCGCGGCCTGCCCGTGGAGGTGCTGGACGGCGACGTGGTGCGCACCCACCTTTCCAAAGGGTTGGGCTTTTCCCGGGAGGACCGGGACGCGAACATCAAGCGGGTGGGTTTCGTGTGCCAGCTCTTGACCCGGCACGGGGTCATCGCCGTGGCCTCGGTCATCTCCCCCTACCGGGACGCCCGGGACTACAACCGCGCCAAGATCCGGGATTTCATCGAGGTCTATACCCGCTGTCCGGTGGAAGTCTGCGCCGAGCGGGACCTGAAGGGCCTCTACCAAAAGGCCAAGGCCGGGGAGATCAAGGGCTTCACCGGCGTGGACGACCCCTATGAGCCGCCCCTGAACCCCGAGGTGGTCTGCCGCACCGACACCGAATCGGTCGAGGAAAGCGTCGAAAAGGTCCTCCAGAAGATCAAGGAACTGGGTTATCTTTCCTAGGTGATCCCCGTCCCTTTTTCAAAACTTCCTCCTTGGGCCCGGGCCCTGGGTCCTCTTCTCCTTTTCGCCGTCCCCATCCTTTTCCTTTTCGGTCCATTCCTTCGGCCATCCACCCACGGGGTGATCTCCCGCCTGGGGGATCTTTCCACCCAGTTCGTCTGGTGGCGTGAGTTCGGTTTCGGCGAATTGCGGCAGGGCCGCCTGGCCCTTTGGGACCCGAAGCTCTTCTGCGGCACGCCCTTCCTGGGAGGGTTCCAATCGGCCCTGCTCTATCCGCCGAATTGGACCTTCCTTTTCCTGCCCATGGCCTTCGCCCTGAACCTGAGCATGGTCCTCCACCTGTTCCTGGCCGGGGCCTTCACCTATCTCCTGGCCCGATGCCGGGGGAACGGTCGGGCGGCCTCCTCCCTGGCCGGCTTGATCTTCATGTTCAGCGGCGCCTTCTATCCCCGCATCCTGGAAGGACATCTTTCCAACCTTTGCGCCATGGCCTGGATCCCTTTCATCCTTTGGGCGCTGGAGGGATGGCGCCGGGAGGGGAAACCGCTTTGGATCCTTTGGGGGATCTTCGGGTTGGCCATGCAGGTCCTTTCCGGGCATCCCCAATACGTTTATTACACGGTCCTTTTTGCCGGTGCGCTCTGCCTGGCGGCTCCCGCTCCCGGGAAGAACGGAAAGGCCCGGGTCCTTTTCGGGTTCCTGGCCATGGGGACCGGGGCGGTCCTGCTCTCGGCCATCCAGCTTTTGCCCGGGTGGGAGGCGTCCCAGGAGAGCGTCCGTTCGGTGAAGCTCTCCATCGGCGTCCTGGACATGCTGGACCTGACCCCCGAGCGGCTTTGCACCCTCCTCATGCCTTATTTCTACGGCGGATGGAAGGACTATTGGGGCGGCGGGATCTATTTCGAGGCGAATCTCTTCGTGACCGTGACGGGGTTCCTGCTCGCCCTGATGGCCTGGAAGATCTCGGCGGACCAGGACCGGAAGGTCCTTTGGGGCATGATCCTCTTCCTGACGGTCCTGATGGTGGGGCGCCGGACGCCCCTGTTCCTCCTCTTTTGCGACCATTTCCCCCTCTTCGATCATTTCCGGGGTATCGGAAAACTCAACATCCTCACCGCGCTCTGCCTGACGCTCCTGGCCGCGGGGGCCTTCGAGGCCATCCTCCGGGAGCCTGAGAAACTAAGGGACGTATCCAAACCCCTGGCGATGGGGAGCGGGCTCTTTCTCCTCTTGGCGGGGATCTTTTTCACGGCCGCCCATTTCGGCGGCCAGCGGATCTTCCGGCAATTCCTGCCCCACGCGGATTCCATGGCGGGGAACCTCCTCGGGACGGGACTCTTTTTAGCGGCTTTGGCCCTGCTCAGCCGGGAAACGCCACGTCGACAGGGCCTGAGGTGGGTCTGGTGGGGTCTGGTGGCCGTGGAATGCGCGGCCTTCGCCCTCGCCAACCGTTCGAGCTTCGACCTGGAAGCCCTGAAAGAGAGGACGGCCGCCATCCAGCGGACCTACGAGAAGGACCCGGGGGATCACCGGGTCTGGATGGACCTGGCGAACTATACCCTGGGCGCGCCTTCGGGGCTCGATGTCTGGGGGGAGGACCCGATGATGTTGGGCCGCTATACCCGTTTCGCGGTCCTGACCCAGGGCTACGATCTTTCCAACGATCTTTTGCGGCGGCCCTTTTTCGTCCGCTTCCCCCCGGCCCTGGGTCTCCTGCGATGGCGTTACATTTTTCATGAGGACCCCGACGGGCTGGTGTCGAAGAGGACCGGCTTGAAGGAAATGCCCCGGGCCCTTCTGGTGGGGGACTACCGCATCCTTCCCGAGGAGAAGGCCATCGAGGAGGCCGCCCAATTGGATTTCGATCCGCTCAAGACGGCCCTTCTGGAAAAGGACCCGGGCTTTCCCGCAGGGAAGGGTCCGGTGAAAGGGACCGTGCGTTTGAAGGACCTCGACAGCGACCATGTGGAGGTCCGGGTCCGGAACGCGAAACCCTGCCTCTTGGTCATCACGGACAATTACGCCAAGGGCTGGAAGGTCGAGCCGATCTCGGGACCCCCAAGTCCCGTTCCTTCGGTGTTGCCCGCCAACGGATTCCAGCGGGGCATTCCCTTGGGGGCGGGGGAGCATGATTTCATCCTGGAGTACCGGCCGTCGGCCTTTGGCGCCGGAAAATGGATCTCCGTTGTCTCCTGGGTCCTATTCCTTCCCCTGATGCTTTTTTTCGTCCTATCCGCCCCTGAACGGCGGGGCCTATAATATTTCCCATGGAAGAGATCACGGCCGAACAATTCCTCCAAAGCACCCAAGCCTGGAAACCCGAGGGTCATTTCCTCGAGAAGGTCGAAAAGCAACTGAAAGCGGGCCATGCCCCCGCCGAACAGGTCCCCGGATTGGCGAAAGCCTTCCAGGAATGTTCCCAGGCGACCTATGCCTATATCCAGTTCATCCATGAACTGGCCACCACGAAGGTCATCGACCGCAGCAACTTCCTGCCCCAAGTGGCCCAGTTGGTGGGCCTCGTCCACGCCGTCCAGCGGGCGGGCCGCCAGTACAAAACGGTCTTCCAGGCTTACGACGAGGTGACCCGCTCGGCCCTCACCCAGGACCAGTTCGATACGGTCTATTACGACGCCATCCAGAACATCGAATTGCGGGAACTCCTGAAGAAGATCATCGAGGAAGTGGAGGTCGTCCTGCAGTCCTTTTCCCTGGTGAGCGGGGACCTGTCGGGCATCCAATGCGTGGACCTCTATGAGGCCTGCATCCGATTCCAGCTTTTCCTGCAATATTTCATGGTGAAAAAGAGTTTTTCGAACGAGGAACTTTGGTCCATCCTCTTCGACGTCTACAACCAAGTGGGGGAGATGGAGAGCCTGTCGATCGAGCCCACGGCCGATGAGCTGCGGGACCTGCACGAGAAGATTCAAAAATATAAGAACAACTGACGGGAAGAACGGGGAAGGGCCCGGGCCTTTTTGCGCCCCGGAGGTCCTTAAATGGCAAGGATAAGACCCTCGCCCATTGAGCTGCGCTCAAGGACAGAGGGGTCTTTTATACCTAAATGGTGAGGATGAGACCCTCGGCCGCGGTGATGGTGTTGGTGAAGAGGGCCTTGGCCTTCTCCTCCTTCTGGGCCAGGAAAGCGTCGTCGTGGTTGGGATCGTGATGGTAGAGCGCCAATTGCTTCACGCCCGCCTCCTTGGCGACCAGGCAGGCCATCTCGGGAGTGGAATGGCCGAAGCCCTGGGTGGAGACGGGGCCGGTGTACTGCTCCTGGGTGTATTGGGCGTCGTGGATCAGGAGGTCCGCACCCTTGGCGAACTGGATCAGCCGGCGGTCGCCGTCCACATAGCCTTCCAGGTCGGTGGCGTAAACGATGGATTTTCCCGCGTACTGGAGCTTATAGACCAGGGTCCCGTTCTTGGGGTGGTTGTAGGCCCGGTACTGGCTGATGATGACCTTGTCCTTGAAGGTGGCCCTAAAGTCGGTCTGCAGGTTCACCACTTCCGCTTCGCCCCCCTCCGCCAAAAGCACCTGGTCGAAGGGCTTCAAGGTGGTGATGCGCTTGATCGAATGGGTCTCCTTGAGGTCGATGGGGAAGAACATCTGGTCCATCATCATGGCCAGCACGTATTCCAGGCCGGTGTCCGCGCCCACGGGGCCATAGACCGAGGGGCCGAAGATGGAAAGGGCGGAGTCGCCGATGTAGAGGGGCGGGAAGAAGGGAAGCCCCATGATGTGGTCGTGGTGGGTGTGGGAAATAAGGATGGTCGCCTTGAGGCGCTTGATCTTGTCGCGGTTGGAGAAAAAGTTGCGCACCATCTGCTGGCCCGCGGCCACGATGCCCGTGCCGGCGTCCAAGAAGATGTCATGGTCCAGCACGTTGACCTGGACGCAGGAAGAATTGCCCCCGATCTTGAGCGTGGACGGGCCGGGCACGGGGATGCTCCCCCGGACCCCCCGGAAGGTGACGGTGAAATCGTGAGCCATTCGACCTCTTTTGGCGTATTACAGCGTTGCGTCGTGATTATTATTTAAGAAAAGACACCCAGTTTCAACGAAAAGGCCCGTTCTAAACCGGCGTAAAACGCTTTCAGCACCCCCATTGGTGGGGGCGTCAAGAGATCAGGGCTCCCAAAGGGCCCGGGGACCGCAGTGGGGGCATTCGGGAGCGGTTTCACCCGCCGTGAAGTGGCGGTTCATGATCCGGTCCTCGCCCGCGCAGGTCACGCAGAGATGGGGACCCGTGTAGAGGAACTTCTCGCCGGGCTTCCGGGCGGAGATGTCGATGTTCATGCGGGCCGCTTCCTTTCCCCTGGAAAGGGAAGGGTCGCTTTGGGGGTCCAAGGGCGTTCCCGAGGGCAGTGTTTCCAAGTTCCCGTTTTCCTTAGCTTCTTAAATAAAAAAGCCCCGCCCTGGAGGGGCGGGGCCGGGTTCAGCTTTTCGCTTACTTTACTTTTTCTTTTTTACCGGCCTTGGCCTTGGGAGCGCCTGCGGCGCCCTGTTGCTTGGTCCAGTTGAGGAGGCCGCCGGCCAGGATGATCTCCTTCTGCCGGGCGGAAAGACCGTGCACCACCTGGAAGGTCTTGCCGTTGGTGACATCCTTCACCGGGAAAGGATGGTCCACCTTCATGACCTGTTTGAGGTCCGGGATCTCCAATTGGTCGCCCTGGTTCACCAGATCGTATTCGGCGGCCTGCACGAAGGTCAGCGGCAGGATGCCGAAGTTGATGAGGTTGGCCCGGTGGATGCGGGCGAAGCTCTTGACGATGACCGCCTTGAGGCCCAGGTACATGGGGGCCAGGGCCGCGTGCTCGCGGCTCGAGCCTTGCCCGTAGTTCTCGCCGCCCACCACGAAGCTCTTGCCCGCGGCCTTGGCGCGGTCGGGGAAGGTCTCGTCCACCTTATTGAACACGAATTTCGAGATGGCCGGGATGTTGGAACGAAGGGGCAGCACCTTGGAGCCGGCGGGCATGATGTGGTCGGTGGTGATGTTGTCGCCGACCTTCAGGATGGCCGGGCCGGAGAGCGAATCGGCCAGGGGCTCGTTCACCGGGAGAGGCTTGATGTTCGGTCCGCGGACGACCTCCACCTTCTTGGGGTCCTTGGCGGGGGGGATGATGCCCTCGTCGTCCCACACGAACTTGTCGGGGATCTCGATCTTGGGGGCTTTGCCCAGGGTGGCCGGATCGGTGATCTTGCCGGTCAGGGCGCAGGCCACGCAGGTCTCGGGGGAGGCCAGGTAGACCTTGGCGTCCTGGGTCCCGGAACGGCCCTCGAAGTTGCGGTTGAAGCTGCGGATGGAAACGGCGCCCGAGGAGGGGGCCTGGCCCATGCCGATGCAGGGTCCGCAGGCGGATTCGATGATGCGCGCGCCCGAGGCGATGATGTCGGCGAGCGCCCCGTTCTTGGCGATCATCTCGAAGACCTGCTTGGAACCGGGGGTGACCGTCATGGACACGCTGGGGTGCACGTGCTTGCCCTTGAGCATCTTGGCCACCATCATCAGGTCGCTGTAGGAGCTGTTGGTGCAGCTTCCCACGCAGACCTGCTGGACGTCGATGTTCTTGAGCTTGGAGACCTCGATCACGTTGTCCGGGCTGTGGGGCTGGGCGATGAGGGGCTGGAGCTTGTTGAGGTCGATGATGAGCTCCTCATCATAGGTGGCCCCGGCGTCGGCGGCCAAGGGGGTCCAGTCCTTGCCCCGGCCCTGGGCCTTCATGTATTCGCGGGTGTTCTCATCCGACGGGAAGATGGAGGTGGTGGCGCCCAGTTCGGCCCCCATGTTGGTGATGGTGGCCCGGGCCGTGGCCGACAGGCTCTTCACGCCCTGGCCGGTATACTCCAAGATGCGGCCCACGCCGCCCTTCACGGTCAGCTTGCGCAACACTTCCAGGATGATGTCCTTGGCGGTGACCCAGGGCTGGAGCTTGCCCTTGAGCTCCACCCGGAGCACCTTGGGCATGGTCATGTAAAAGGGACCGCCGCCCATGGCGACGGCCACGTCCAGGCCGCCCGCGCCGATGGAGAGTTCGGCCAACCCGCCGCAGGTGGGGGTGTGGGAGTCGGAGCCCAAGAGGGTCTGCCCGGGGATGGCGAAGCGCTCCAGGTGGACCTGGTGGCAGATGCCGTTGCCGGGACGGGAGAAGTAGATGCCGTGCTTGGCGGCGACGCTTTGCAAGTAGCGGTGGTCGTCGGCGTTCTCGAAGCCGGTCTGGAGCATGTTATGGTCCACATAGGAGACCGAGAGCTTGGTCTTGACCTGGGGCACGCCGATGGCCTCGAATTGCAGGTAAGCCATGGTGCCGGTGGCGTCCTGGGTCAGGGTCTGGTCGATGCGGATGCCGACCTCCTCGCCGGCGACCATGTTGCCGGAGACCAGGTGGGCTTGGATGATCTTCTGGACCAGGTTCAATCGCTTTTCGTTCGCGGCCATGACAACCTCCGAAGGGTTTTGGGTATATATAAGAAGAAAGAGAGGCGAAATGAGGGGGTATTTTCCTCCCCGGCGCATTTCAATGCAACCCCTATGAGGTTTCATGGGGAGGGGTTGGTTTCACGTCTTCCAAAAAAGCCGGGACCCCTATGATCTGCGGGCTTTTCTTTTCAAACCCGCCTGTTTATGTTTGGAAAGAGGCCCTGGGGAGGTTTGTCATGAAAGAAACCGTTTTAAGCGTGGATGGCATGACCTGCAACCATTGTGTCCGGTCCGTCGAGAAGGCCCTGTCCCGATTGCCCGGGGTCACCCGCGTGAAGGTCCAACTGAGCCCCGGCCGGGCGGTCGTGACGACCGAACAGGACCTGGACCTTCCCACCGCCTTCCAGGCGGTGGAGGAAGAGGGATACCACGCCCACGTCCCCTGAGGCCCCGGCGGGCCCGGCCGATTCCGCCATCCTTTCCATCGAAGGCATGACCTGCGCGTCCTGCGCGGCCCGCATCGAACGCAAGCTCCGGAAGGTCCCGGGGGTGAAGGAAGCCACCGTCAACTTCGCCGCCCAAAGGGCCTACGTCCGCACCCAAGGGACCGTCGATCCGGGCCGGTTGGAAGAGGCGGTCCGCGAGGCCGGCTATTCGGCCCAGCCCTACCAACCCACGGCCAAGACCCAGGCGCTTTACGAGAACGAGAAGATGCGGCTGGGTTGGCGCCTCGGGCTCGCCGCCCTTTGTTCGCTCCCCTTCCTGTTGGAACACTTGAGGATGGGGCATATCCCCATGCTGTCCCCGGGCCTGCAACTGGCGCTGGCCGCGCCGGTCTTCCTTCTCGCCGGGTCCCCGTTCCACCGGGCCGCCTTCCGGGGCTTGATGAAGGGCGAGGTCCTCATGGACAGCCTCGTCTCGCTCGGGTCCGGGGCCGCCTTCTTCGCGTCCCTGGCCGCCTTCCTGACCCGCTCCGGGGAGACCTATTTCGACGCGGCGTCCCTCATCATCCTTTTCGTGACCCTGGGCCGCTACCTCGAGATCCTCGCCAAGCGGAGGGCCAACCGGGCGCTCGAGCTCCTGATGGACCTCCAGCCCCGCGTCGCCCATGTGATCAAGGAGACCCACCAGGAGGACCTGCCGGTGGAGATGGTGGCGCCCGGCGATACTTTGAGCGTGCGCCCGGGAGAGGCCATCCCCGTGGACGGCTATATCAAGGAAGGGAAGGGATGGGCCGACGAATCCCTGCTGACCGGGGAATCCCGTCCCGTGGAGAAACGTCCGGGCGAGCCGGTCTATGCGGGGACCGTGAACGGGAACGCCACCCTGAGCATCAAGGCCCGGGAGGTGGGAGAACATACCGCCCTGGCCCAGGTCATCCGCATGGTGGAAGAGGCGCAGGGGTCCAAGGCTCCCGTCCAGCGCTTGGCGGACCGGGCGGCTTCGATCTTCGTGCCGATCGTGCTCTTTTTGGCACTCTTGACCTTCGGGGCCTGGATGGCCTGGGGCCATTCCACGACGGCCTTTGCCCTGCAGCGGGCCGTGGCGGTGCTGGTGGTGGCCTGTCCCTGCGCGCTCGGCCTGGCGACCCCCATCGCCCTCATGGCCGGGTTGGGCGTGGCGGCGCGGCGGGGCATCCTGATCCGCCGGGCGGAGGTGCTGGAAAGGACCCAGACCCTGGACGTCCTGCTTTTCGACAAGACCGGGACCTTGACCGAGGGTAAGCCCCGCCTCGTGGACCTGCTGGTCTTCGAGGGCGCGGAGGAGGAGAAGATGCTCCGCTATGCCGGGGCCCTGGAACTGGGGAGCAATCACCCGCTGGCATCCGCCGTCCTGAAGGAGGTGATGGTCCTGGACCTCATCCTTCCCAAGGTGGAGGGCCTGGAGGAGGTCCCCGGGGCGGGTTTGAAGGGGATGGTGGAAAGCCACGAGGTGGCCATAGGCACCAAGGCCTTCGTCGAATCGCTCGAAGGGGTGGTGCCCTCGGCCCAGGTGCGGTCCAATGTGGAAGCCTACCGGCAGGGGGGCCAGACGGTCTCCTTGATGGCGGTGGACCGGAAGATCATGGCCATCCTGGTGATGGAGGATCCCCCCCGGTCCGATTCGAAGGAAGTGGTCCAGGGCCTGAAGGGCCTGGGGCTCCAAGTCCACCTCTTGACCGGGGATGGGGAAGTGGTGGCCCGGCGGGTCGCGGAGCGGGTCGGGGTCGATGTGGTGAAGGCGGGCATGGCCCCGGAAGGCAAGCTCCAATACCTGCGGGAGCTGCAGGCCAAGGGCCTCAAGGTGGCCATGGTGGGGGACGGTTACAACGATGCGGCGGCCCTGACCGCGGCGGACTTAGGGATCGCAGTGGGATCGGCGGTGGACGCGGCCAAGGAAGCGGGGGACATGGTGCTCACCCAAGGGGGACTGCATAAGGTCATCGAGGCCATCCAGCTTTCCCGGGGCGTCTTCGCCGTCATCCGCCAGAACCTCTTCTGGGCCTTCGCCTATAACCTGCTGGCCCTGCCCCTGGCGGCCCTGGCCCCGGTCCCTCCGGCCTTGGCCGCGGGGGCCATGGCGATGTCCTCGGTCACGGTGGTGTTGAACGCCTTGAGGCTTTACGGGAAGAAATTTTAAGACCTCCCGCCTGTCCTGTTTCCCTGGGTGGAATGGTAATTTAGTCCCAGGTCCATAATGCCCGGAAAGGGTCCCCGATGTTCCATTGGTTCCAAACCATGCTGGCCCAATATGGTTATGGGGCGGTCTTCCTGGTGGTGTTCCTGAACAACCTTCTGCTCCCGATCCCCGGGGATTCCACCTTGGTGGGAGCCGGCTTCCTGGCCCAAAAAGGGGTCCTCGCCTTCTGGGGCGTGGTGGCGTCGGGTACCGCGGGGTGTTTCCTGGGAGGGTGCGGGGGCTATTGGATCGGTTTTCGGTTCGGCCGGAGGTTCTTGGCCCGGAACCGGTGGCTTCCCATCACGCCGCGAACGGCCAGGCACTGGGAACTTTTCTTCGAAAGGTTCGGCCCCAAGTTCGTCTTCTTCGCCCGTTTCGTGGCCCTGCTCCATCCCGTGACCGGGCTTTTGACGGGCATCTGGCGGACACCCCTGCGGCCTTTCCTGGTCTACAACCTCGCCGGGGCCTTCGCCTATTCCACGCTCTACGTCCTGTTGGGATATTTTTTCGGGCAAAAATGGGAGTTGTTCAAGACCTGGATCGGTCCCGTGGCCCTCTACGGGATCCTCATCGTCGCCGCCTTGGGGATCCTGGGCCTGTTCCTGCGCGGATCCCTCAAGAGTTTTTTCGGCGGACCCGCTCAACGGGGACTGGTCCGGAAAAAAAGACGACCCATTCGATCCCGCCGGCCCGCCCAGAGCAAGTGAGCGGGAGAAGGCCGTTGTTGATCCTCGAGATGGCCGGGACTTTATTTTGCGCCAGCCCTTGAAAAGCCGATTAGTCCGGTCGGCGGGAAAAGGCACCGCGACAAGGCTCCGGATAAAAATAAAACTATTCCCCTTTTGACGCCCAATCTCGAGTAGGGTGGAAGCGTTCAGTCGGTCCATAACCGCTGTCCCACGGCCGGGGAGAATGTCCTCCTCGAATCCGAACCAAGATCCAACCCCTATTTGGTTCAACCCACCCGGCCCCTTCAAAAAACCATCCAAATCCATTTGTTCTCCATCCAAAGGGCCCTTGAGGGCCGTTTTGAATGAATTCGTACTCGAAAAGGGAGATCTGTCCATGACGATGAAAAAATGTTTTTTGTTCGGTCCGATGCTGGTCGGTCTGTTGTCGTTGCCGGTCCTATCCAAGGCGGATACGGGATATCATCCCACGAACGACGGGGGTAATTTCGGCTTGGGGCTTGAGGTCGGTGAGCCGGGTACCTGGGGAGCGACCGGGAAGATCTGGGTCGACCGGGCGAATGCTTTCCAGCCGGCCGTGAAATTCACCGCCGCCAACGATGCTCTCCTGCAGTTGGATTATTTATGGCACAACTTCGACATCATCCGGATGAAGGGGACCGACGGTGAAATGCCGCTTTATATCGGATTGGGGGGCGACCTGCTCCTTCAAAACACGGTCCAGATCGCCGGGCGGGTGCCCGTCGGCATTTCCTACATTTTCGATAAGAAGAACGTCCCGGTGGACATTTACCTGCAGGCGGTCCCGACCCTTTGGTTCTTCAGCGGCGGGCTGACCTCCTTCGATGTTTACGGTGAATTGGGCGCCCATTATTACTTCTGATAAGCGGGCCGAAAGGAAGAGCGAATGTTCTACACGATAGCGGCAGTCCTATTGATCCTCTGGGCCCTGGGTTGGGTGAGTTCCTATACCCTGGGGGGCCTTATCCATCTGGTCCTTGTGGTCGCGTTGATCGTCCTGGTCGTTGGTTTTCTCCAAGGTCGGCGGGGCTGATCCGGACCCCGGAAAGAAGGTTTTGATGTCACTGAACCAACAAGATGTGCTCGAGATCATGAAGAACCGCCATGCCGTGGCTTTGAACGTCCTGCCCAAGGAAGAGTTCCAACGTCTTCATATTGAGGGGTCCAAGAACGTTCCTTGGACCCTGGACCGAGGGGCCTTCGTCCAGGAAGTGGAAAAACAGTTCGGTAAGGAAATGTTTTTAATCGTTCATGGTTCCAATATCACCAGTCGCGCGGGGATCGACGCGACGGAGGCTTTACGCAGGGACGGCTTCAAGGGCGATGTTTTCCTGAGCGGCATGAAAGGCTGGGTCGAGGCGGGCCTCCCCACGGCGGGGACCCAATCCCGGCCGCCCCTATCGACCAGGCCTCAAGCCGTTGTTCGCGATCCTTGAACTGGAGAAAAACGGTCGGGGGAAGATGGGGCTCCATTCCCAAGAGGGTTCTTGGATCCGCTGGGGAGGGCCAAGGGTCTGGGATGTTCCCAGCGGAGTGTTGTTCCAT
The DNA here is from genome assembly GCA_035549195.1 of bacterium. Lineage (NCBI taxonomy): Bacteria > bacterium. Next base: position 47,400 of record DASZRK010000065.1, on the reverse strand, counting down.
CCTCTTTCCTTGTCCTCTCCTAGTACTTCCATCGCCCTTCCCGTGCGTTGGTGGCGTCCCCATGGACCATTCTTGACGCTCCCCGTAACCTTGCTATCCTAACTGCCGGCCCGCGGCTTCATGGCCCCGGCCCATCCCGTGCTTTTAGGAGAACCTCATGCGTAAGAATTTCTGGACCGCCACGGTCCTGGCGACCCTTTGGCTTTTCGCGTCCTGCGGCCCCAAGCTCGATCCCAACGAGATCCGCGTCGGGGTCTACGGCTCCCTCACCGGCGCCCAGGCCACCTTCGGGGTCTCCACCCAGAACGGCGTGCAGCTCGCCATCGACGAGGCCAACGCCGCGGGGGGGGTGAACGGCAAGAAGCTGCGCGTCATCGCCCTGGACGACCAGGGAAAACCCGAAGAGGCGGCCCTGGCGGTGACCAAGCTCATCACCCAGGACAAGGTGCAGGTCGTGTTGGGCGAGGTGGCCAGTTCGCTTTCCCTCGCCGCCGCTCCCATCTGCCAGGAACGCAAGGTCCCCATGATCTCGCCCTCCTCCACGAATCCCAAGGTCACCCAGATGGGCGACTATATCTTCCGCGTGTGTTTCATCGACCCCTTCCAGGGACAGGTCATGGCCGACTTCGCCATGGGCCACCTGAAGGCCAAGAGGGCGGCGGTCCTGCGCGACCAGAAGAGCGATTACAGCATGGGCCTGGCCGAATTCTTCATCAAACGCTTCCAGGAAAAGGGCGGGACCATCGTGCTGGACCAGAGCTATGTGGCGGGTGATGTGGACTTCAAGAGCCAGCTCACCACCATCCGGGAAAAAAAGCCCGACGTCATCTTCGTGCCGGGTTACTACGGTGAGGTCGGCCTTATCGCGAAGCAGGCCCGGGAACTGGGGATCAAGGCGCCCCTCTTGGGCGGCGATGGTTGGGATTCCTCCAAGCTCTACGAGATCGGTGGAAAGGCCCTGGATGGTTGCTACTTCTCCACCCATTATTCCTCCGAATCGAACGATCCGAAGGTGAAGGATCTTGTTGGTAAGTACAAGGCCAAGTACGGTGAGGTGCCCGACGCCTTGGCGACGCTCGGCTACGACGCGGGCGGGGTGCTGGTGGCGGCCTTGAAGAGCGCCAAAAGCCTGGGCGGAGCCGATATCCGGGACGCCATCGCGGCCACCAAGAACTATCCGGGCGTCACCGGTTCCATCAGCCTGGACCAGGACCGCAACGCCGTGAAGCCGGCGGTGGTGCTCAAGATCCAGGGCGGCAAGTCCTCCTTCGTGACCACCGTCAATCCTTAAGTTGACCGGCTTTTTTATCGGACTATATTTAGGCTTTTTTAAGAGGCCCGGGCATCCCGGGCCTTTTTCTTTTTGGCGGGTTCACGTTCGTGGACCTATCATGAGGGGCCCGGAACCAAGGGTTTAAGCCCCATTTAACTTGCACGGACCCAAGATCGATGGATTATCCTGATTCCCCGGTCCTCCGTCGGGACCGAAAAAGCGGAGCACGAATGAAACCAGGACCTTCATCCCGGAACACCCCCAAGCCATCTTTCGACCTGCGGGAGATCCTGCTCAACGAGAGCGTCCTGGCCTATTTCCAACCCATCGTTTCCATCGACCGGCGCACCATCGCCGGCGTCGAAGGCCTCAGCCGGGGCCTCCTGCCCGGGACCCAACAGATCATCCCGCCCGTGGATCTTTTCCATCAGGCGGCCATCGAAGGTTATTCCCTGGAGTTGGACCGTCTTTGCCGCAAGAAGGTCCTGGAGGGCTTCAGCCGTGCGCGGGCGGAGAATCCCGACCTGTTCCTGACCCTCAACCTGGATTCGGCCAATTTCGACCCCGGGGTCGTGGGGTCCGGTTACCTCAAGACCCAGGTGATGGAACTGGGCCTGGAGCCCCGGCATGTGGCCCTGGAGGTCATCGAATCGGCCGTGCGGGACCTGGACGAACTGCGGCGCTTCGTGGACACCTACCGGGGCCTGGGCTTCCTCATCGCGCTCGATGACGTGGGCGCCGGCCACTCGAACCTCAACCGCATCCCCCTCATCAAGCCCGACATCCTCAAGGTGGACCGCTACCTGGTGCAGGGCATCCAGGATGATTCCTACAAGCAGGAGGTCCTCCGGTCGCTGGTGAACATGGCCCGGCGCCTGGGCACCCTCATCATCGCCGAGGGCGTGGAGGAGGAGAGCGAGGCCCTTTGCCTGTTGGACATGGACGTGGACATGATCCAGGGCTATTACTTCTCCAAACCCTTCCCCTTCGAAAAGATCGAGCGCGAGACCATCCATGGACAGGTGGAGGGGCTGGTGAAGTCCTTCAAGGAGAAGCGCCTGAAGAACGTGGGGATCCGGCGTTCGCGCATCTCCCGCTACTACGCGGCCCTGATGGAGATCCAGATCGAGCTGGCGAAGAAGGACGAAGAGGCCCTGGACGAGGGGTTGAAGGCGGTGGCCGCCAAGTTCCCCGGGGTGGACAGTTTCTACGTATTGGACGAGGGGGGGCTCCAGGCCTCCGAGTGCCTGACCCAGGCCCTGGGGCGGTCCCACCGCAACGCCATCGTCTTCCGGCCGCCGCCGAAGGGGACCGACCATTCGATGAAGGACTATTATTATTTCCTCACCGAGCCGGGCCAGAACAAGACCAGCTTCGTGACCGATCCCTACCTCTCCATGGTCACGGGCCGAAGCTGCGTGACGCTCTCGGCGCCCTTCAAGGGCAAGGGCGGGAAGAAGTACATCCTTTGCCTGGACCTCAGCACCGAGGCGCTCTCCCAGGAATCTGTCGAATGACCAAAGGTCATTCGACAATTTAGAGTTCTAAATTCTTAATTATTGAGCTGGAACCTGCAGCTCAATGAGGGAAACCTCGGGGCTTATCCCGAAGCGCACCGGCAGGGCCCAATAGCCCGTGCCCGGCGTCACATAGAGATGGCTTTCCCCTTCCTTGAACAATCCCATGTGGTATTCCATGAAGAGCTTGGCCAGGGACCAGTCCAGGGACTTGAAGCCCACTTGTCCCCCGTGGGTGTGGCCGCTCAAGGTCAGCTGCACGTTCCTTTTCAGGGCTTCCTGGAAGCCTTGGGGCTGATGGCACAGGAGGACCACCGGAGCCCCCTCGGGTTTCCCCTCCAAGGCCTTGTCGAAATCCGGGGCCATGGAGCCCCATTTGCCGATCCGGCGCGCGCCCGCGTCGCCGACCCCGGCCAGCCAAAGCTTGGCTTTCCCCCGTTCGATCGTCATCCCCTCGTTCACGAGCATCTGGAGGCGGCTGTCCTCCAGGACGTGCAGGGTCTTTTCGGGATCGGCGTAGACGTCGTGATTGCCCAGCACCCCTATGGCGGGCAGGTAGGGGTCCAACACCTCCAGGCTCTCCAGGTATTTGGGCAGATAGATGGGGTCGTCATCCGTGATGTCGCCGCAGACCACGAAGAGGTCGGGCTTCGCTCCTTGGGCCGCGCGGGCGAATTGCTTCAGGCGGGACCGCCGGGAGAAAAGGCCCACGTGCAGGTCCGAGACCATGGCGATCCTGAAACCGTCGAATTCCTTGGGGAGGCCGGGGATGGGCACTCGGACGTGTTCCAACTTGAGGGTGAAAAGGTTCTGGAACAGGCCCCAAAGGGTGACGGCCCCGATGAGCCCCAAAAAGACCGTGGAGGGGATGATGGCGAAAGAGGTGAAGGGCACCCAGCGCCAGGCGAAGGCCAGGGCCCAGAGGACGACCAGAAGCACCATGAAGGAGGAGTAGAGGAAGATCAGCAGGTTCCAGAAGACCCAGAAGGGGGCCAGGACCGCCCGGGCCAAGCGGAAGGGTCCGGAGGAGTGTCGGGTGAAGATGACGGGGATCAGGAGCCAGAGCAGGTTGCCCAGGATGGCGGAGGCGAAGAGGACGAAATGCCATTGGGAGGGATAGATGGAATAGCCCGCCCAGATGAAGACCACGTTCATCAGGAAGAAGAGGCTCAGGACGAGGTTGACGACGAGGACGGTGCGCCGGGTTGCCACGGTTATCCTTTCAAGGCCAAGGGGCTCGGGATCTTTAGTTTAAGCCACCCTCTGCCGGGAGGGGAGAGGGCAGGGTGAGGACGCCGTTTTAGTTCATGGCGGGAAAAGGAAACATCACCCTCATCCCGACCTTCTCCCTCGAGGGAGAAGGCGAGAGCGACCTCAATATTCAGGGGGAGAAAGGGGAAGTCAAGGGCGGGGGTCATGCTTGTTTTTGTGTTTAGCGCTTTGGGGTCCTTGGGTAGAATCGCCCCATGGAAGGTTTTTTCCAACTGCTGCTCAACGGCACCGCCCTCGGGTCCATCTACGCCCTGATCGCCCTGGGTTACACCATGGTCTATGGCATCCTGAGGCTCATCAATTTCGCCCACGGCGACATCGTCATGGTGGGGGCCTATGTGGGCCTCTTCGCGGCCCTGGGCTTGAACGCCCCGGACCATCCCAACGTCCTTACCTTCCTGCTCGTCCTCCTGGCCGCCATGGCGGCCTCGGCCCTGCTCGGATACGTCATCGAAAGGTTCGCCTACCGGCCCCTGCGGGATGTGCCGCGCCTGAACCTGCTCATCACGGCGGTGGGGGTCTCCCTCCTTTTGGAGAACCTGGGCCAGGTGATCTTCGGGGCCACGCCCCGGGTCTTTCCCGACATCCTGCCCAGCGTCACCCTCTTCCGAACGGGCGACGTGTCGGTCACGAACCAGCAAGTGACGGTGTTCGGGACCTCGATCTTCCTCATGGTGGTCCTGGAATGGATCGTCCAGAGGACCAAACTGGGACGGGCCATGCGGGCCGTGTCCCATTCCCACGAGACCGCCGCCCTGGTGGGCATCCCCACCAACCTCATCATCAGCTTCACCTTCGTCCTGGGCTCCGCCTTGGCGGCCGCCGCGGGGATCCTGGTGTGCATCTCCTATCCGAAAGTGGAGCCCCTGATGGGCGTCATGATCGGGATCAAGGCCTTCGTGGCGGCGGTCCTGGGGGGCATCGGCAGTATCCGGGGGGCGGTGGTGGGCGGGTTCCTGATGGGCATCTCCGAATCCATGGTGGTGGGTTACGGCTCCTCCACCTACCGTGACGCGCTGGCCTTCGGCATCCTGATCCTCATCCTCATCTTCAAACCCGCCGGATTGTTCGGCAAATACCAGCCGGAGAAGGTCTAAGGCAGTCAGGAATTAGGAGCGAGGAGTTGGAAGTTGAAAAACAACCTTAAATGGACCCTCATTCTCATCGTCGTTGCCGGAGCGGCCCAAGGGCTCTCCATGGTCCTGCCCGATTATTTCTCCCAGATCCTGGTCTATGGCTGCATCAATGCCATCCTGGCGGTGGCGCTCAACTGGGTGAACGGCCTCTCGGGCCAGTTCTCCCTGGGGCCCGCCGGGTTCATGGCGGTCGGGGCCTATACGGCGGCCTCGGTGAACGTGTTCCTGCTCTCCGGCCTTCACGGCACCTTCCTGGGCGACCAAACGGCGCTGGTGATCTCGCTCCTGGCGGCCGCCTTGGTCAGCGCCGGGGTCGGCTACTTGGTGGGCCTCCCGACCCTCCGCCTGCGGGGGGATTACCTGGCCATCGTGACCCTGGGGTTCGGGGAGATCATCCGGGTCGTCATCCTCAATATCCAGTCGGTGGGCGGGGCCAGGGGTTTCATCGGGATCCCGGGCACCACCACGGCCTTCCTGGTGATCTTCATCCTGGGGCTTTGTGTGCTGGCCACCCACCGCTTCATCCATTCCTCCCACGGGCGGGCGCTCTTGGCGGTGCGGGAGAACGAGATCGCCGCGGAGGCCATGGGGGTCAACACCACCGCCTTCAAGGTGAATATCTTCGTCATTTCCTCGGCGGTGACCGGGGTGGCCGGCGGGCTCTTCGCCCACTACCTGCAATACATCAATCCCAGTTCCTTCGATTTCATGAAATCGGTGGAGATCGTCATCATGGTGGTCCTGGGCGGGATGGGGTCCATCTCGGGTTCCATCCTGGCGGCCTTCCTGCTGACCCTTTTGCCGGAGGCCTTGCGGCCCCTGCAGAACTGGACGGGCGTGGACCTTCGGATGGTGATCTATTCCTTGGCGCTCATCCTCATGATGATCTGGCGGCCGAAAGGGTTGTTCGGACGTAAGGAATTGTGGGAGATGGTCCAAAAGAAAAAGGCCTAGTTGTCATTGCGAGGAGCGAATTTGGCTCCGAAGCAATCTCAGTTCCTGGGTGGGTTCAGGTGTATGGGGAAGATGCATATTAAGACTGGGATTGCCACGTCGTAACCGTCCCGCATTCGCGGGCCACTCCTCGCAATGACATCCTACTTCGTGTTGCTCACATGGTTGTTGAAATGCATCCGGTGGAATTGGGCCCATTGGGTCTTGGTCAAGGCCCCCAACAAGGGATGGTCGCTCCAGGGGCCATGGTGCCTCTCGAAATCCTCCAAAGCCTTCCGTAACCGCGCGACGGCGACCGCCGCGTCCCCCTCGATCCTCTCGGGCGGGCGCCCCTTGATGCCCCGGGGGATGTAGCCCCGAAGCACGAAGAAGAAGTGGGCCAGGGGCCCGACCAGGCGTTTCTTCCACCAAGGCATTTCCCGTTTCACGCCCTTCATGCTGCCTTCCACGGCCTGGGCCAAATGGTCGATGATCTGGAAATAGGACCAATTGCCGGTGGTCTCCACGACGCCGGTCCCCAAGCGGTCCAGCTCGGCGCGGATGTCCTGGATGTTCTTACAGCGCAGGTCCCGGGGCATGAGAGTCCTTTTAGGTCTTTCTGTCATTGCGAGGAGTGGCCCGCGACTGCGGGACGTTTACGACGTGGCAACCTCAGTCCAAATAAACATCTTCCCCGAACATCGCAAACCCACCCATGAACTGAGATTGCTTCGCCGCAAGATTCGCGTCTCGCAATGACAGCTTAATTCTTGCTACTTGGCACAAAGGGTTCGGGGGCTTCCACGCTCTTCAGCTTCGTCAATTTGGCGACGAAGAAACCTTCCATATCCTGATTGGGAAGCACCCGCAGCGAACTTAGCACCTGCGGGTCGAAATTCAAATCCCCCCAACGGGCCAGCCCTCCGGTCATGGCGGGCAGGGGCATGGATATCTTCTCCAACTTCAGGGCGTCGCCGTAGGTCTCCAGGGCCCATTGGAGGACCATTTCGTTCTCCTCGGGAGCGAAGGTACAGGTGGAATAGACCATGGTCCCGCCGGGTTTCAGGGCGAGGAAGGCGGACTTGAAGAGCCGCCGCTGGTCCTTGGCCATCTTGCGGTTGGTGTCCTCCCGCCAGTAGCCGTAGGTGGAGGGAACCTCCACCAGGAACCGGCCTTCCGAACTGCAGGGCGCGTCCAAAAGCACCTTGTCGAAGGCCTCGAAGCGCTCCTTCCAGACCAGGCCCCCATCGCCCGCGGGCAGGACCTCCACGTTGGAAGCGCCCTGGAGGGCGGCGTTGGCCTTGAGCTTCTCCACCCGGATGGGGTTGTTGTCGTTGGCGGTCACCGAACCCTGGCCCTTCATCAGGGCCGCCATCTGGGTGGTCTTACTGCCGGGCGCGGCGGTGAGGTCCAGCACCCGGTCGCCGGGTCTCGGGTCCAGCACCAGGGGCGGGATCATGCTGGAGAGGCCCTGCACATAGATCTCGCCGTTCTTATAGAAGGGGGTCTTTTCCAGGTCCTTTTGTTCCCCTTTGCGAAGCAGGAAAGCGTCCCGGTACCAGAGGACGTTCTCGACCTTGAAGCCCAGGGGTTCCAGCCTTTCCTTGAGCGAAGAGGAAGCGAGCTTGAGGGCGTTCACCCGGAAGGTGCAGGGTTTTTCCTGGGAGAAGGACTTGAGGACCTTGGACCAGTGAGGGGCCGGAACAAGGTTTTTCAGCTTTTCCGTGAATTCGCCGGGAAGTTCGCGTTTTGGTTTGTTCATGGGGAAGGACCGGAATTTTTATTTTTGAATGTTAAATTCTTAATGATCGAAGTTTTCGGCATTAAAAATTAAGAACTAAGAATTGAGAATTGCCTTTACCACGCCACCATCAAGGCTTGGCAGAGGAACTCCATGTAGGGCGCGGCGGCGGCGCAGGATTCCACATAACGCTCCATGAAATCCGGGGAACCCGCCTGTTTCTCCGTGAACTGCGTGAAGAAGATGTAATCCTTGTATTTGACGTATTCGATGAGCTCATGGTCGGGGTCGTAGCCCTTGGGCGGGCGCACAAGCTTCTCTCCCTCGATCTTGCAGTGCTTGTTGAACTTCTTGTCCTTCAGCACCGCTTTCCAGGCGGCGGGGTGGTGGACCAGGTAATCGCGGATTTGGCCCAGCACGGGGGGCTCGGGGCGCCAGATGCCGCCACCGGCGAAGACCTCGTCGGGGGCCAGGTGCAGGTAAAAGCCCGGGGTATGCACGTCCTTGGAGCGGCCGAGGCGGAATTGGGCGGCCACGTGGGTCTTGTAGGGGGATTTGTCCTTGGAGAAACGGGTGTCCCGGTAGATGCGGAACATGGAGCCGCCCGAGGGACTGTTGTCCACGATGAGGTTCTTGCTGATCTTCCTTAACGAAGGTCCCAGGTCGCCGATGAAGTCGAGCAGTGGGTCCCGGACCTCGCGCTCATAGCGTTCCTTGTTGGCCTGGAACCAGGCCCGGTTGTTGTGGGTCTTGAGCTGGCGCAGGAACTTGAAGAAGGGCGGTTGGAAGTAGGAACGTTTCATAGGTCCGATCTCACCGCGAAGATCGCGAAGTTAAAGGATCTTGATGGAACGACAGGAAGATCTTCCTGAAACCTGGGACCTGACAGCTGACACCTGCTTTTCATTCTTCCACCATCATCCTTCGCTGGCGGTTCCAGAGGCAGGTCTCGTCCTCGCTCCAGATCTCATCGGGAAGGTGGGGAAGGATATGGACCCGGACGTAGCGCTTGCCCCGGGCCACGGACGAGGAGATCTCCTTGGCGTTGATGACGACCCCCACCTTGCGGGTGAGGATGTTGAACACTTCGTCGTTCGCTTTGTACTGTGATTCCGACATGACCGCTCCTTTCCCTCCGCCCATAGTTTATCGCAGGAGGGGAGGACCCCAATAAAAAAAGGCCGTGGCGGTGGCGCCACGGCCTTGAGCGGGTTTCTTGTTATTTTTTCTCGTCCTTCTTCTTGCCCATCATCTTCTTCATGCCGTCCAGGCTGGCCTTGTCCATGCCGGCGATGTCCAATTGGACGTTGACCTCGTTGGCGACCATCAGGTTCCCGGCGGCGGTCAGCTTGTCCTGGCCCCAGGACAGGCCGAAATCCCGGCGGTCCAGGGTGGTGGTGGCGGAGAAACCGGCGACCTTGGCCGTGGGGCCGTCCTTGCCCATCTGCATCTTGTCCTCGCCCATGTAATCCACGTCCAGGGTGACGGACTTGGTCACGCCGTGCATGGTCAGGTCCCCGACGACCTTGTAATGGTTGTCCCCGGTCCCCTTGGCGACGCTGGTGCTCTTGAAGGTGAGGGTGGGGTACTTCTCCGCGTCGAAGAAGTCCTTGGACTGGAGATGGTGGTCCCGCATCTCGTTGTCCGTATTGATGCTGGAAGCCTGGATGGTGACATCGATCTTCGAGGCCTCCGGCTTGGCCGGGTCGAAGCTGAAGGTCCCATCGTAATCCTTGAACTCGCCCGGGACCTTGCTGAGGATATGCTTCACCGAGAAACCGATATGGGTATGGGCTTTATCGAACCCGTACTCGGTGGCGTTCACGGCGGAGGCGGACAGCAGTGCGGCGGCGGCCAGACCCAACAGTATCTTCTTCATGGCGAAGCTCCTTATTGATTTGTAAGCGGACCAGGTCTATATATACGAACGTGATTACCAAAAGAAAGTAGATACCTTTTGGTAACCAGTTGCCGGTTGGTCAACCCAGGACGGGGTTTGGACGCCCCAGCAAAGGAAACTTCCCATGATCCGCCATCGCGCCAACAAATCCGGGCCCGTCCCGCAAGGCTGTCCGCTGGAATCGAGCCTCAAGCTCCTCGCCGGGGCCTGGACCCCCCAGATCCTCTGGTACCTACGGGTGGAACCGCGCCGCTTCGGCGACCTGAAAAGGGACTTGGGGAACGTGTCCGCCAAGGTCCTGACCACCCGCCTGAAAGAACTGGAGAAGCGGGGGGTGCTGACCCGCGAGGTGAAACACACCTCACCCCCCACGGTGGAATATGCCCTGACGCCCCTGGGCCTCAAGCTGGACCCCATCCTGAAGTCCATCGCCGACGTGGGGGTCGAACTCCAGCGCCATTCGGTCTCCAAGCGCGGCTCCGAACCCGCCCGTTCCGAGGCCCTTTCCCTGGGCTGACCGATGACCTGATTTTCCGGGAACCGATCCCTTCCGCCCGTGTCCTAAGGGCGAAAGGAAGGTTCCCGTGGATATCATCCCCAAGCCCCGCTCCAAAGACCCCAGGGTCTACCAGATCCTCTTCCTCGGCATCCTGCTCCTCTCCGGGGCCCTGCTCAGGGATTTTTCCATCGGCTTCCCGCAGGTCCTGCTGACCTTCGCGGCGGGCCTCGCCACCCAAGGCCTTTTCCTCCGCCTCCTCAAGATCCCCCAAGCCGGTTATCTGAGCGCCTTGGTCACCTGCCTGGGCGTCGCCACCCTGCTACGGGCCGACAACCTTTGGGTCCATCCGCTGGCCGTCTTCCTGGCCCTCTCGGCCAAGTTCCTCCTTCGCGTCCGGGGCAAGCACGTTTATAACCCCACCAACCTGGCGGTGATGCTGGGTCTCACCCTCCTTCCCGGGGCCTGGGCCTCGGCGGGGCAGTGGGGCAACGACATGGCGCTGGCCGCCTGGATCCTCACCCTGGGCGGCACCGTGGTCAATCGCGCGGGAACACGGGACATCAGCTGGACCTTCCTGGGCTTCTATTTCCTCCTCCTAAGCGCGCGGGTCCTCTACCTGGGCCAGCCCGCGTCCGTCCTCCTGCACGCCCTGGAGACGGGCTCGCTCATCCATTTCGCCTTTTTCATGATCTCCGACCCCGTGACCAGCCCCAACCACCGTGCCGCCAAGGTCCTCCATTGCCTGCTGGTGGCGGCGGGGGCCTTCCTTTGGCAATACGGCCTCTACCGCGTCAACGGCCTCTATTGGGCCCTCTTCGCGGCGACCACCCTCGTGCCCCTGTGGGACCTGCTCCTGCCCGGGCCGAAATATCAGTGGAAGAAGGAGAAGGAAGATGGAAAGGTTCAGGAAAGGCAAAAGAACGTGGGGGGCGGTCTTGTGCCTGCTCCTCTTGGCGGCATCACTCCCCGATAAAGGGCGGGCTTTCTGCGGTTTCTACGTGGGGAAGGCCGACGGAGCGCTGTCCAACGAGAAGTCCCAGGTGGTGCTGGTGCGCAAGGACAACCGAACCGTCATCAGCATGCTCAACGAATTCAAGGGGGACCTGAAGGACTTCGCGCTGGTGGTGCCGGTCCCGGTGTTGCTCAAGAAGGACCAGATCCATATCGGCGACCGGGATCTTTTCGAGAAACTGGACGCCTACAGCACGCCCCGGCTGGTGGAATATTTCGACCCGGACCCTTGCGGTGTCCGATATGACGGGTTCGATATGAGGCTAGGGGCCGCCGCGCCCAAGGCCCAAATGGCCAAGGAATCAAGGAACGAGGAGAGGGACAAGGCCCTGGGGGTCTCCATCGAGGCCAAATACACGGTGGGGGAATACGACATCCTCATCCTCTCGGCCAAGCAGTCCGACGGCCTGGAGACCTGGCTCCATGAGAACGGCTACAAGCTTCCCAGCGGCATCGGCGGATCCCTCAAACCCTTCATCAAGCAGGACATGAAGTTCTTCGTGGCCAAGGTGAACCTGGGCGAACAAGCCAAGACCGGGGCCAAATACCTGCGGCCCCTTCAATTCGCCTTCGAAAGCCCCCGTTTCGGCCTGCCCATCCGCCTCGGCATGGTGAACGCCCATGGGCCCCAGGACCTGGTGGTCTACGCCATCACAGCAGGAGGGCGGGTGGAGACCACCAACTACCGCACCGTGAAGATGCCCAGCGGCATGAACATCCCCGAGTACGTCCAGGGGAACTTCGGGGACTTCTACCGGGACACCTTCCTTCGCCAATGGGAGAAGGAAGGGCGCAACACCGCCTTCACCGAGTATTTCTGGAACATGAACTGGTGCGATCCTTGCGCGGGAACTCCCCTGACCCCGGAGGAGCTCCAAAAGCTGGGGGTCTTCTGGCTGGGCGACGCCCAGACCAACGCGAGCTACGGTATCGCGGGCGGCAGCCAGGAGGTCTTCCTCACCCGCCTGCACATCCGCTATAGCCGCGCCACCTTCCCCGAGGACCTGGTCTTCCAGGAGACCAAGGACCAGGAGAACTTCCAGGCCCGTTATATCCTCCAGCACGCCTTCAAGGGCCGCGAGGATTGCGCCGAGGCCAAGGCCTACTACAAGCAAGTGAAGCAGCGGCAGGAGACCGAGGCGGTCACCTTGGCGGGTTTGACGGGCTGGGACCTGGACAAGATCCGGGACAAGATGGGCCTGGAAAAGGGGCAGGGCCACCAGTGGTGGAACAAGATCTGGACGGAATGAGCGAGGAACAAAAAAAGGCCCGCCTTTCGGCGGGCCTTTTTTATTTTCGGAAGGATCAGTGGGTGGGCTTGAAGGCCTCCACCCGGTGGTTGCCCGAGTCGGCCACGAAGACCTGGCCGTTGGGGATGAGGGTGATCCCGGTGGGCTGGAGGAGCATCTGGCCCTGGGTGGGATCCCCGGTCCATTGGGTGACGAAGGCGCCCGCGTTGTCGAAGACCTGCACCCGGCGATTGCCCTGGTCCACCACATAGAGGTTGGCCGAGGCGTCGGTCGCCACCCCGTAAGGCCAGTTGAACTGCCCGGCGCCGGTCCCCGCCCCGCCGATCTGGCCTTGGTAGGTCCCGCTGGTCGTGAAGTTTTCCACCCGGTTGTTGCCTGCGTCCGCCACATGGACGGTGTTGTTCTTGTCCACGGTGATGCCGATGGGCTCGTGCAGTTGGCCGTCGCCGCTCCCATTGCCGCCCCATTGGGCCTGGTAGGTCCCGGTGGCATCGAACTTCTGCACGCGGTGCAGGGTGAAGTCGGTCACATAGGCGTTGTTGGAGGCGTCGAAGGCGACCCCGTAGGGGTAGCCGAACTGGCCGTCGCCGGATCCCAGGGAACCCCAGGCGCCCACCAGGGTCCCGGTGGGGGAGAAGGTGATGATCAGGCCCCGGGCCCCGTCGATGGCCACCACGTTGCCGTGGGCGTCCACCGCGATGTTGCTCAGGTTCACGAACTGGCCCTCACCGGTGCCGTAGGAGCCCCATTGGGTGAGGAAGGTGCCGTCGGACGAGAACTTCTGGATGCGGCTGTTCAGACAGTCGGCCACATAGAGGTTGCCGGAGGCGTCGGAGGCGATGCCCCAGTTGCCGTTGAACTGGCCGGCGGCGGAACCCGCCGTGCCGAATTGGGCCTGGTAGACGAAGGTCAGGGGGCCGGTCGGGGTCGGTTCGGGGGCCGCCGGGGAAGGGCTGGTCGGGTTCATCTGTTTCCCGCACCCCGACAGGACCAGGAAGGCCCCCATCAGGATCCCCGCGTGCATTTTGAGGGAAAGGTTCGTCATGGCCAGCCTCCTTGGATGATCTGGCATTGAATAAGGCAGGAGTGGTGCCAAGAGGGGGCCGGAAAATCCCTTTGTTCAGGCGGGTTTTAGGGGCGGGAAAAAGCGGGAAGTGGGTCGTTCGGGACAAGTGGGTAAAAAGGGAACGGCCCATGACCCGGGTCATGGAGGCGGTCCGGGAGGACCCCTAGGGTGGGAGCGTGGGATCCCTGAAAGGAGGCCATGATGAAAGCCATCGCGACGGTGTTGAACGACAACCCGGTCTTGAAGGGGATGACCCCCCGCAGTCTCGAGATCCTGGGCGATTGCGCCCGGAACGTTTCCTATGAGGAAGGGCAGGTGCTTTTCGGCCCGGGGGAGGAGGCGGACAGCTTCCATATCCTACGGGCCGGGGAGGTCGGATTGGTGGTGCCCTATGAACACGGCGCCATCGAGGTCCAAAAGCTCTACCAGGGGGATCTTTTAGGCTGGTCCTGGATGCTCCCACCCTACCGTTGGGTGCTGAAGGCCCGGGCCCTGACCCATGTGGATGCCGTGAAAGTGGACGCGAAGCGCCTTCGGGGACTTTTCACGACCCATCCGGCCTTCGAGCACGAGGTCCTGAAGCACCTCATGCCCATCGTGATCCAGCGCCTGAACGCGCTCCAACTGCAATTGGTGGATGTCTATAAAGCCCAGGCAGAGTGACCGTCAGTCCTTCTGGAAAAGCACGGGCAAGGAAGGCTTGGGGATGACCTGGAGGCTCCAGGGATGGGTCAGGACTTGGGTGGCCCGACCCACCGGGGGCTCGATGCGATAATGAAGCAATAGGTCATTCCCCTTGTCCTCCATTTGGGCCAGGGAGACCTTGTAGCCGCCCGTCGGTTCCTCCCCCGCCTCCAAGAGAACGACCGCCTGGGTGGTGAAGTCCACGGTCGGCACCGTTTCATTGGGCCGTAGGGTCTTCCAAAGGGCCTCGAATTGGGCCGCGTCGGTGACCAATCGGCCGCCCTCGACCGAGGAGGGCCCGTTGTCCCCCGACCAGGTGGAAGCGGTGATCTGTTTTGAGAAGGCGATGTTGGCCATGGAGCCTTCGGTCGGGACGGGGGTGGGAGGGGCCAGGGCGGATCGGGCTTCCGGCGCCGCTTTCGCCGGGGCTCCCGCGCTCATCAGACCCAGGTTGGCGGATCCAGTTTCCGACAAGGTTTTCTTGAAGTCGGCCTGGGTCGAAGGTTGGGCTTCGTCCCTTACGTTGTTTTCGACCGCCATGGCCCTTGGCGCTTCAGACTTCTTTACCCGCTTTGCCGATGCGAAGGGTTGGGGTGGGGGCAGTCCAGGTTTTTCCTCCGCTTCTTTCATGGTGTCGGAGGCGTTCGAGTAACCGTAATTGGCCGTGACATGGTCGAGGTTCTTGTCCTTTTGGGCCACCGAGGTCCGGGCGGCCTTTCCAACTTCCTGGGCCGGAGCGGGGGCGTTGGCGGACGCGACGATCTCATTCTTCAGGGCTTCCTGGTTTTTTTCGGTCGCGGGAGGATGCCCCAGCCTCATCAACTCGGGGTTGGCCACCAGGACATAGAGCACCAGGCTGGCCGCCACCACGAGGGTGGCCATGGGGAAGTTCAGGAAAGGCCGGTGGGTCTTCAAGGGACGGACCTTGCCCGTGACCCGGCCCATGATCCTTTCGTGAAGGTCCTTGGGATAGGCGGGCTCCGGCAGGGCCAACAGGGCCTGGCGGACCTTGCGATGTTGCTCCAGTTCCCGGCGCGCGTCGGCGCAGGAGGCCAGATGAGCCTCCACCTTTTTGGCCTCGGCGGGCGTGAGCGCCCCCTCGGCGTAAAGGGACAGGAGAGGATGTATCTTTTTACAGTCCTTCATTTTTTGGCACCTTTTACCACGAAGGGGCGAAGGGGCGAAAAAACCCGTTCCCCCAAAGTCGAGGACCTCGGACCCATTCGCTTCTTCGCTTCTTCGCGGTGAGATCCCGTCTTCATACCCATTCCTTCAGTTCTTCCCGCAAGAGGGCCCGGCCCCGGGCGATGCGGGACTTCACGGTGCCCACCCCGGTCTTCAGGATGACAGCGATCTGCTGGTAATCCAGGTCCTCCAGATCGCGCAGGATGACCGCCTCCCGGTAATCCTCCGGCAGGGCCCGCACGGCCCGTTGGATGGCGGATCCCAGGTCCTTGCCTTCGGCCCCCTGGTGGGCGGTGGTGCCCCGGGGGTCGGCCACCCGGTCCCAAAAGCCGGACCCCTCCTCCTCTTCCTTGGGCGCCAGCACCTGCACCTTGGAGCGGTTCTTCCGGGACCTTAAGGCGTTGCGGCTGAGGTTGGCCGTGATGGCGTAGATCCAGGTGGAAAGGGAACTGTCGCCCCGGAAATCCTTGAGGGCCTTGTGGACCCTTAGGAAGACCTCCTGGGCCACGTCGCAGGCGTCGGTCTCGTCGGAGAGGAACCGGAAAGCCACCCGGAAGACCATCTTTTCGTAGGCGCGCACGAGCTTTTCGAAGCCGTTCTCATCCTTCAAGGCCGCCTCGATCAAGGCACGGTCCTCTTCCCGGTCCGCGGACCTCTCGCCGTCCGTGACCGCCCGCCAAAGCAGGGCCCTTTCTAGGAGGTAGGACACCCAGGAGGGGAAAAGGTTCCATATATAAGGAAAGGGAAGGGTCTGGGCGGACATGGCGGCAGTTTATCACGCCGGATGTCCTGCCCCAAATGGATGGGTTCCAAACGGAAGGGGGCATAACCGGCGAAGATCCCGATCGAGCATCGCCTGGGTGGATCCTGCGGTCCCTGGAGACCCTGAGCGACCAGGACGGCCAGGGTCATTTTGAGGATCCCGGGTCCCCTTGGGCCGAATCCAACTCCTTGGATAGCCGGTCATACTCGACCGCTTTTTTCCTTTGGCCCAGGAGCCGATAGGCTTGGGCGAGGCCGGCCGCGATCCGGGAGTTGTGCTTGATCTCCCAGGCCGCTTCCAAGGCTCCCAGGGCTTTCTTCCCCATCTTCACTCCCAGGTAGGCTTCCCCCACCCGGCAGGGGACGGTTTCGGACCCGGGGAATTTCCGAAGGGATTCCTCAAAGGTCCTTTCGGCTTCCGTTTCCTTGCCGGAGTCCAAGTAGGCCTCGCCCAGGTTGAGCAGGTAATCGGGATCGTCCGGGTCCAATTGCAGGGCCCTTTGGAAGGCCGGCACCGCATCGGCGTAACGGCCCAGGGACCCATAGCTGGACCCCACCATCTCCCAAAGCAGGGCCGAATCCGGATCCTGCTGGACGGCCGCCTTGATCCCCTCCAGGGCTTCCACGTGACGGTCCGTTTCGGTCAGGGCTTTCCATAGGTAGATCCAGACCTGGGGGTCGTGCCCATTGAGCGACAAGGCCTTTTGGAGGTTCGGGACGGCCTCCGCGAACCGGCCTTCCCGCATATCCACCACCGCCAGTCCCCGGTAGGCGGTGGGAAGGTTGGGCCTTCGCGCTTGGACGAACTCGAAGTCGCTACGGGCTTCCTCGAGGCGGCCCTGGTTCAAGGCGATGTTCCCCAACTCCAGGCGGATCAGGGCCGAGTCGGGATAGGACTTCGCGGCCCCGGTCCAAAGGGACGCTCCGTCCTTCCAGAGGGAGGCCTGGGACAGGGTCAAGGAGCCGAGGCCCCCGATCATGGCCAAGGCAAGGATGGGACGGGTGCGGGGCGCGAGTTTCCCCACGGCCCAGGCGCTCAGGGGGACGAAAAGCCCCAAGAGGGGCAGGTAGGTGTAATGGTCGGCCGCGGCGATCCCCTCGTGCCCCGATTGGAGCAGGCTGGCCAGGTTGGGCGCCATGGTCACCAGGTAAAAGAGAAGGGCCGCCAGGAGTTCCGGCCGCTCCCTCCGTGACCGGAAGGCGGCCCAACATGCGCCCAACAGCAAAAGGCCCAGGAGGCAGGTGCCTCCGATGTAAACGGGGGTCAGGGCCGGGGAGGGGTAGAGGGGGGACAGGCCGAAGGGGACGATGGCTTTCCAAAGATAGAAGAAAAGGGCGAACAAGGGCTTCAGGAGGGCCCGCAACCAGGGAAGACCGGCCGACCCTTGATCGTGGGACAGGATGGAAAGCATCCCCACCCCAAGGGCCGCCAGGAAGAACGGGATCTTTTCCAGGAGAGGTCTTTTCCAACCCACCCTTGGGAAGCGTCGAAGGGGCCAAAGGTCGAGGCCCAGCAGGAGGACGGGCAGGGCCACGGCGGCGGTCTTGCTCAGGGCGGAACAAAGGAAAAACACCAGGCAAAGGACGTAGCGCCGCAAAGGATGGTCCGCGCGGGTGCCATAACGCAAGTAAGCCAGGATCGTGGCCAGGAAAAAAAGGCCGTAGAGGACGTCCTTGCGTTCGGTCACCCAGGCCACCGATTCCACATGGAGGGGATGAAGTCCGAAAAGGATGGACGATAGGAAGGCCGTCCAATCCTCCTCGGCGGACCGCGAGGCCGGGGAGGGATCCTGGGTCCTTCGGGAGGACCGCAGGAGCGCCCGGACAGCCAGGAAGACCAAGACCGAGTTCGCCGCGTGCAGGAGATCGTTGGTGAGATGGTAGATCCAGGGTTGGTGGCCGGCGGCCAGGTCGTTGAGCGCGAGGGAAAGCCAGGTGAGGGGCATCCAGTCGGCGGCATGGAAGGTGGTGAACATCCGGCCCAGGCCCGACGGCGAAAGATCGTGGATGAGGGGATTGTTCAGGACGACCTGCGGATCGTCCAAGTTGACGAAATCGTAGGTGAGGGTGGGCAGGTAAAAGAGGAAGGTCGCCAAACCAGCGGCCAAGGCGAAGGTCCAGGGCCGGGGACCGGGGATCCCGGCGGCCGCGTCCGGGCCTGCCTTCGGCTTTTCGGCTGGGGATCCGTGGTTCGCCATGGGACCTCTTGAAGGAACGGCAGGAGGATTTTAGTGGCGTCCGGGAAGCCGGTCTAATGAATTGAGCGGGCGATCGAAATCGACCCGACGGGGCCCGGACGTCCTTTCAACGCGGGCCGGGGACGACCACCGGCTCCAGCTTCTCGGAACGGCGGATCACCTCCAGGCGCGTCCCCACGCCCACCCGTTCCTCGGTGAGGAGTCGGTGCAGGTCGTCCATGCCCTCCACCGGCTGGCCCTCCAGCCCCACGATGGCGTCGCCTTCCCGGATCCCCGCCTTCTCGGCGGGTCCGCCCGCCTCCAGTCCGACCACCAGGATGCCCTTCTCCACCCTCAGGCCGAAGTGCCGCACCACCCGCCGGGGGATGGCGATGGTCTGGCCGGCGATGCCGATGAAACTGCGAAGGACCTTCCCGTATTTCAGGATCTGGGTGGCGGCCCGCTGGGCGGTCTCGATGGCGATGGCGAAGCAGAGGCCCTGGGCCGAGGGGATGGTGGCGGTGTTGACGCCCACCACCTCGCCGCGGCTGTTGACCAAGGGCCCGCCCGAATTGCCGGGATTGAGCGCCGCGTCGGTCTGGATGATGTTGTCGATCAGCCGCCCGGATTGGGACCGGAGCGACCGGCCCAGGGCCGAGACCACGCCGGCGGTCACCGTGGCCTGGAAACCCAGGGGGCTCCCGACGGCCGCCACCAGCTGGCCGGGCCGAAGGGCGCGGGCGTTCCCCAGCGCCGCGGGGGGAAAGGGTCCGCCGTCGTCCACCTTGAGGACGGCCAGGTCCGAATCCGGGTCCTCGCCGATGAGCCGGGCCTGGTGGGATTGGCCGTCCAGGAGGGTGACCTCCAGTTCCGCGGCCCCATGCACCACGTGGCTGTTGGTCAAAAGGAAGCCGTCGGGCGTGAAGAAGAACCCGGAGCCGCTCCCGGCGCGGGTCGATTCGTTCCTTACCTTCTTATAGACATCGATGTTCACCACCGAGGGGGAGATCCTCTCGGAGGCATAGATGACCGCGCTGGAATAGGCGTCCAGCAGGCCCTCGTTGTCATAATAAGTGATCTCATGGGTGCCCATTTTGGCGGGCAGGTTGTCGGAAACGGTCCAATGGAAAGCGGGCATGGGAAACCTCCTGATCAAGGTTCCCATGACCATAGGAAGGAAGGGGGGAAAAATCAGGGTCTCGAGTTGCCCGCCGGGGCAAGTGGGATCAGAACAGGGCCACGGGTTCCTGTTCCTGGGGCTGGTAGGAACAGTAGGGGTCGGCGCCCATGACGTTGCCCGTGAGGGCGTAACCCCTCGCCCGCGACCCGCCGCAGAACTGGCGGTAGTCGCACCGGCCGCATTTGCCCTGCAGGGAATCGGCGTCCCGCAGGCGCTGGAAGAGGGGGCTGTGGCGGTAGATGTCGGAGAGCGGCAGGGACTTCACATTCCCCCCGGAGAGCGGCAGGAACCCGCTGGGGCACACGTCCCCGGTATGGGAGATGAAGACGAAGCCCCGCCCGTCGGACACGCCCCGGGCGACCCTTCTTAACGGGACGTCATGAGGGGGGATATCCCCACGCATCAACTGTTCAGGTGTCACCCCGCGCCGTTGGAGGATGATGCGGCGGAAGTGGTGGGCCTCGGTGGTCTTCACGTCGAACCAACCCTTTTCCATCACATCATAGAGCTGGTTGAGGATGATCTCGGTGTCGGTGGCGTTCAGGGCCTGGTCCCGTTGGGCCCGTCCCGTCGGGACGAGGAAGAAGACCGACCAAAGGTCGATGTCGAAACGGCGGATGAGGTCCGCCATGGCGGGCACCTGGAAGCGGTTGTGGCGCCCGATGGTGGTATTGATCTGAAGGCGGATGCCCAGGTCCCGGATCTGGTGGGCGGCGTCCAGGAAGCGGTCGAAGGTCCCGGGCACTCCCCGGAAGGCGTCGAAGGTGGCCGGGTTGGAGCCGTCGAGGGAAAGGGAGATGCGATGGACCCCGGCGTCCTTCAACTCTTTCAGGCGCTCCCGGGTCAGAAGGGGCGTGATGGAGGGGGCCAGGGCGAAGTTCATCTTGAGCCGGGAACATTCGGCCACCAGGGTGGAAAGATCCGGGCGTTTCAGGGGATCGCCCCCGGTCATCACGAAGAGTGGCACCTTCCATTCGGCCACCTGGCGGATCAGGTCGAGCGCCTGTTCGGTGTCCAACTCCCCCGGATAGGCCCGGTCCTGGGCCTCGGCACGGCAATGCACGCAAGCCAGGTCGCAGGCCCGGGTCACTTCCCAAATGGCGATATAGGGCCGGTCCCGATAAAGGTCCTGGGGCCGAAGGGCTTGAGGGTGGTCGTGCATGGAGGGTCCTTTGGTTTTATTCCTTGCCGCCTTAAAGTAGGGGACGCGGGGACGCCTCTCTATGAGGTGGGTCATCATGCGGCTCTGGGAGAGGATCCATGAAACGTGAGAAATTCCTTTGGCCCCTGACCCAGTCCCACCACCGGGGCCTGGTCCTGGCCAAACATATCCGGGAAAAGCTGGTGGACTGCCCGAGGGGGGAAGAAGGGACCCGGGTGAAGGCCGCCCTGGAGGAGGTCCGTGGGGCCTATGAAGGGGAATTGCGCCAGCACTTTTGGGACGAAGAGAGGATCCTGGCCCTTTATGAGGCCCAACTGGGGACCGGAGAACCCATGCCCGAGAGGATCCGGAAGGACCATCGGTCCTTGGAAATGCTGATGAAGCAAGGGGACCGGGAAAGCCTGCTGGCTTTCGCCGAGACGCTCACCGCCCATATCCGCTTTGAGGAGGAGGAATTGTTCCCAGGATGGGAGAGGGTTTTTGGCGACCCGGACCGGGGTTCAGTGGAAAAGATCCTCCGAGATGCGGCGGGGAAATCCTGCCCTTCTTAAGGCGTCCTGTTTTTAAAGCGTCCAAGGTCACAGTTTAGTTTCGACAGAACCATATTGTTTCTACATATTTGTATCCACCTTGGTCTCTTCTTCCGCGCCGTGAGGGGTTCGAAGGCCTGGACCGAACCTTTCCTCGGCTTTTGCTTCCTCAAGAGCTGACTTTTGCATTTTCCATTCCGGTTCTCGTCTCTTTCCCTCTTGGTACAGGTTTTGCTCTACATGGTCCGAAGATGATCGAGGGCCACCATGACACTCTCCATGCAACCGGTCTTACCGGGATGGGAACAGGGACTTAGCCGCTTCAACACCCATTGCAGTTATTGCGCCCTCCAATGCGCCCTGCGCATGAAGGTGGACCAGGAAAAGAACCGGGTGGTCAAGGTATGGGGAAGGCGGGACTTCCCGACCAACCGGGGCCTCAGCTGCGTCAAGGGCCAGACGGCCCACCAGCAGTTGAACCATGCCGACCGTCTGACGCGGCCGCTGGTGCGCGACAGCCAGGAAGGCCCCTTCCGGGAAACGTCCTGGGACGAGGCGCTGGACCTGGTCGCCCGTCGGCTCGGGGAGGTCCAACGGGAACACGGCGCCGATTCGGCTGCGGTCTATGGGGGCGGGGCCCTCACCAACGAGACGGCCTACCTGCTGGGCAAGTTCGCCCGGGTCGCCCTGAAGACCCGCAACATCGACTACAACGGCCGTTTCTGCATGTCCGCCGCCGCCGCCGCCCAGAACGCCACCTTCGGCGTGGACCGGGGCCTCAATTTCCCCCTTTCGGACCTCTTCGAATCCCGTTGCATCCTGTTGGTGGGCGCCAACGTGGCCGAATGCCTTCCGCCCATCCTGGTCTTCCTGAAAAGGGCCCAAAAGCTCGGCGCCAAGCTCATCGTCGTGGACCCGCGCCGTTCCAAGACCGCCGAGATCGCCGACCTGGAGCTCCGGCCCCGGCCCGGCACCGATTCGGCCCTGGGTCTGGCCCTGTTGGGCGAGGTGCTGGCCGAAGGGGGCGTGGATTACGACTATCTGGCCCAAAGGGTCAACGGGTTCGAGGAGGTCCTGGAGTCGGCCAAGGGTTTCAACGCTTCCTGGGGCGAGTCCATCACCGGGGTGCCCGACGTGCTCATCCGGCAGGTCGCCCGCTGGCTCATCCGTTCCAAGCCCGCCCTGATCCTCACCGGTCGGGGGGCCGAACAGCACAGCAAGGGCGTGGAGACGGTGCAATCCTTCATCAACCTGGCCTTGGCCCTGGGGCAGGTGGGCAAGATGGGCGGGGGATTCGGCACCCTCACCGGCCAGGGCAACGGCCAGGGCGGGCGGGAACACGGCCAGAAGGCCGACCAACTTCCCGGCTACCGTTCCATCGAAAGCCCCAAGGACCGCAGTTGGGTGGCCCAGGCCTGGGGCATCCCGGAGAAGGAACTGCCAGGGAAGGGCCTTTCCGCCCAGGAGATCCTGCAGGCGGCCGACGAGGGAAGCATCAAGGCCATGTGGGTGATGGGTTCCAACCCGGCGGTATCCGCCGCCAACGGGAACCGGGTGGCCCGGGGACTTTCCAAGCTTTCCTTCCTGGTGGTCAGCGATTTCTTCTTCTCCGAGACCTGCCGGACGGCCCAGGTGGTCCTTCCCTCGACGCTGTTCGCCGAGGAGGACGGCACCATGACCAACATCGAGGGCCGCTGCGTACTGCGCCGCAAGGGGGTGAGGCCCCCGGGCGAGGCCCGGCCCGATTGGATGGCCCTGCGGGGGGTCGCCGAGCGCCTCGGCGCCGGCCGGTTCTTTCCCTTCGCGGACAGCGAGGCCATCTTCGCGGAGTTCGCCCGCGTCACGGCCGGGTCCCGGGCGGACTACAGCGGGATGAACTACAGCAAGTTGGAGCGCAACAAGGGCCTTTTTTGGCCCTGCCCGGAGGTGAACCACAGCGGCACCCCCCGCCTCTTCGAATATTCCTTCTTCCACCCGGACGGCAAGGCCCGCATGAAGGGGGTCGCCTATCACGACAGCGCCGAAATGCCCGACGACCAATATCCTTACCGGCTCACCACCGGCCGGGTGCTGGAGCATTACCTGTCGGGGAACCAGACCCGCCGCATCCAGCCGTTGAAGGAGGCGGTCCCCGAACCCTTCGTGGAGTTGAGCGAGAAGCTGGTGAAGCGGTTGGGGCTCGAGCCCGGGCGGAAGGTGAAGGTGGCCACCCGCCGGGGCGAGGTGCTCTACGACTGGAAGTCGAACCCCGAACAGGAGGAATCCACCCTTTTCGTGCCCTTCCATTGGGGGGGCGACCTGGCGGCCAACCTTCTGACCCAGGAAGCCCTGGACCCGGTCTGCCGCATGCCCGAGTTCAAGGTCTGCGCCGCGCAGTTGAGCCAGGATGGGAAGGATTTGGACCGTGAAGATGCGGCGAAAGGCGGTTTTGCCACCAATGAACACCGATAAACACGGATGGGAAAGGTCGTTGAAGTCTCGGAGCCATCGGAGTCCATCCCCTTCGTCGGTGGCTAATTCTCTTAAAGGAACCACATCATGATCAAAGAGATCGTCGCCATCATCCGGCCCGGGAAATGGGCCGAGACCCTGGTGAAGCTCGAGCAGATCGGTATCGCGGGGTTCACCCGCCAACGGGTCTATGGCCGGGGCAAACAGCGCGGCCTGCGCTATTCGGCGGAGGGAGAGGAGAACCGGGGCATCAGCTTCCTGCCCAAGTGGATGGTGACGGTGGTGGTGGAGGATTCGAAGGTGGACGCGGTGGTGGCCGCCCTGATGGCCTCGAACAAGACGGGGGATATCGGGGACGGGAAGATCTTCGTCTGCCCTGTTTCGTCCTCCATCCGGATCCGGACCAACGAGAGCGAAGAGTACGCGTTGAATTGAATTACGAACCACAGAGGACACAGAGGGCACCGAGTAAGGCTTGAGGAAGTCGGGGAATATTTTCTCTGCGTTCTCCGTGATCTCTGTGGTTAAAGGATTTGGAGGATCTATGGCGCCTGGGATCGACATTGAAAAAGTGAAGCGGGAAGGGCTGATGGTGGACCTGGACAGGTTCGCCCGGGAGGGATACCAGTCCATCCCCAAGGACGATCATTACCGCCTGAAGATGCACGGGGTCTGCGCCCAGAGGCACGAGGGTTTCTTCATGCTGCGCTTCCGGGTCTTCGGCGGGCGGATGAACCCCGAACAGATGGAAAAGGTGGCCGAACTGGCCAGCCGCTACGCCAGCGGCTACGTCCACCTCTCGACCCGCCAGAACCTGGAGCTCCATTCGGTCAAGATCGAGAACATCCCCGAGATCCTGCGCCAACTGCAGGGCGTGGGCATCACCACCCGTTCCTCCTGTGGCCATACCTTCCGCAACATCCTCGCCAGCGCCTGCGCGGGGACCTGCCCGGATGAATTGGTGGATACGCGGCCCTGGGTGGAGGCCCTCTCGAGAATGGTGGTGGCCCAGTCGGACCACTACAACCACCGCCTGCCCAAGCGGCTGAACGTCTCCCTGGCGGGCTGCACCTCCTGCGAGAACCCGGCCTTGGTCAACGATATCGGCCTTTCCGCCGTGAAGAACGCGGAAGGGCAGACCGGGTTCTCCCTCCATATCGGCGGGAGCATGGGGGTCACCCCCAAGATGGGCTGGCTTTTGGAGGAGTTCCTCCCCTTGGCCGACGGGCTCCCGGCCGTCAAGACCGTCGCCCAGCTCTACATCCTCCATGGCGACCGGTCCTCGCCGGCCAAGGGACGCCTGAAGTTCCTGGTGGAGGCCTGGGGCCTGGAGAAGTTCCGCGAGGAGTTCCGCAAGATGCTCCCCTCCATGCGCAAGCCCGACAAGGACCTGCCCAAGGGGTTCCTGCCCGATCCCTGGCCCGAGTTCGATCCCCCGGGCGGGGTGGTGATGGACTCGGTCCCCGAGGGCGTCGAGGTCCAACGCCAAAAAGGTTTCTACCGCATTCCGCTCCTGGTGAGCCTGGGGGAGATCCACCATTCCCATTTCCGCCGGGTGGCCGAATGGGCCCGGGACAACTGTTTCGGACGGGTCCACGTGACCAAGGAACAGAACCTGGAGCTGCAGTGGGTGCCGGGCAACCGGGTGCAGGAGCTCTGGAGCATGGCCGACAAGATGGGGCTCCACGCCTATGGGGTGCGTTCCATCGTGGACATCCAATCCTGCCCGGGCACCAGTTTCTGCGCGCTGGCCATCACTTCCTCCCAGGGCGCGGCGGGCAGCCTGCTGCAGTACCTGCGGGACAAGCGGGCCCTGGCCGATCCGGACCTGAGGCCCCTGAAGCTCCACATCTCGGGCTGCCCCAACAGTTGTACCCAGCACCAGGGCGCCGACATCGGCTTCTCCGGGGGCATGGTCAAGGTGGGGGAGGACCAGCGTTTCGCCTACCAGCTCTGGCTGGGAGGCCGCCTGGGGACCAACGCCCAATTGGGCACCATGGCCAAGAAGGCCATCGCCGACGAAATGGTGGTGCCGGTGGCCGACGCCCTTTTCACGGTCTTCAAGCGGGACCGGCAGGAAGGGGAGGGGTTCCAGGGGTTCCTGACCCGCCTGACCATCCCCGAGACGGTGAAATGCCTGGACGCCCTGCTGGTCGAGCGGGGCCTGAGCCCCAACACCTACAACCGGGTCAGTGCCTCGCCCATGGAGGGCCTGCGCATGATCCCGGGAGGTTAAGACCGTTCGAACCACGGAGAACACGGAGAGCACAGAGAAAATCCCTTGGGATCTGGCGGAGAAAAGCCTTCTCCGTTCCCTGGGCCCGCTGTGGTTGAAAATCTCAAAGGAGCCTTGAAATGAAAATGATCCGATGCATCGTCCGGCCCGAGAAGGAAGCGGATGTGGTGAAGAACCTGGAAAAGTCGGGTTTCACCGCCCTGACCAAGATGGACGTCCTGGGCCGGGGGAAACAGAAGGGCATCCAGGTGGGATCGGCCAAGTACGACGAACTGGCCAAGACCATGTTCATGCTGGTGGTGGAGGACGAGGAATATCCACGGGCCCTGGACGCCCTGAAGGTGGGCGCCCGGACCGGCAATCCAGGGGATGGGAAGATCTTCGTGACCGAAGTGGACGAGGCCATCACCATCCGCACGGGTGAAAAGGCGCTTTAACGGCCGCGAAAGGGTCGCCATGTTCCGCCAGTTCAAGTTCGAGGAAGCCCTCTACGGGCCATTGGACCGCATCCCGGTGTCCACCCAGTTCAAGCTGGACAGCCTGGGGGTGTCCCTGCCTTTGGAGGCCTGGAAGGCCCTGGCCCTGCCGGAGCGATGGGTCTTCTGTCATCTTTCCATCCGCAGCCGGGGGGAAAGGGAATGCTACCTCCAGTACCTCACCTATGTGCTCCAGCGCGATCGGATCGCGCTCCCGGCCCCCGCCGGAACGGCCGGTCCGAAGAAACCTTGGGAGGACATCAGCCGGCTCCCGGCCGAGGTCGCCCAGAAGATGCGCGACATGGACCTTCCCCTCTTCTGGCCCGAGTGGATCAAGTTGGACGACATGGAACGCTACACCTTGTTCAAGCTCTGCAAGGAGAACGCGGACAAGGAATCCATCCGTCAGGCGGTCCAGGAATTCCTCGGGCTTTCCCCCTCCTCCGCCGGCGCCTGATCCCTTTTCTTCCACGACGAAAAACATTTTCATGTCCTCCACGCGCGAAAAGCCCGCTGAACGGGACCGTGTCGCGGGAGCCCTTTGGTCGGAATGCGGCGCCACCGTTGCTACACTTTTGAACCCCGGATGTTAAATTCACGAAACAATTCGATGGCATGTCTTTTGCTTTGAAGGGACCTGTCTCGCATCAAATCTTTTTTGGAGGCCGTCATGCCATCCCTTTCGGAAGAGAAAGCCCTCCCGTTGGGCAAGCGCATCACCGCATCACCCTCACCTTACACGATCGAACATTGGGAACCGGAGGATGAGACCTTTTGGAGGACGAAGGGGAGCAAGATCGCCCGCCGGAACCTGGTCTTCTCCATCCTCGTCGAGTTCCTGGGTTTCAGCGTCTGGCAGGTCTGGAGCGCCGTCGCCGCCCAACTGCCCAACATCGGTTTCAATTTCAGCGTGAACCAGCTCTTCTGGCTGGCGGCCCTCCCCGGGCTCTCCGGGGCGACGCTCCGCATGCCCTACGGGCTGGCGGTCTCCTGGTTCGGGGGACGCAACTGGACCCTGGTGAGCGCGGCCCTGCTCCTGATCCCGGCGACCGGCCTGGCGCTGGCCATCCAGGACCCCACGACCCCCTACGGGCTTTTCCTCTTCCTGGCCTTCGTGACGGGTTTCGGCGGCGGGAATTTCGCTTCCAGCATGGCCAATATCCAGTTCTTCTATCCCCAGAAGAAGAAGGGCCTGGCCCTGGGGCTCAACGCGGCGGGAGGAAACATCGGGGTCAGCGTGGTGCAGTTCCTGGTGCCCATCGTCATCACCGGGTCCCTGTTCGGGGCCCTCGGCGGCAACCCCCAGACGGCCATGGTGAACGGGGTCGCCAAGACCCTCTGGCTCCAGAACGCGGCCCTGATCTGGATCCCCTTCATCCTCATCTCCCTGGTCACTTC
This sequence comes from bacterium, assembly GCA_035549195.1. Taxonomy (NCBI): domain Bacteria; species bacterium. The sequence goes on along the minus strand of DASZRK010000065.1, from coordinate 19,561 downwards.
CTGGTTCTTCATGAACAACCTGCATGTGGCCAAGGCCACCTTCGCCGACCAGCTCCCCATCCTCAAGAACAAGCACAACTGGATCATGAGCTGGATCTACCTGGGGACCTTCGGCTCCTTCATCGGTTACTCCGCCGGGTTCCCCCTGCTCATCAAGTCCCAGTTCCCCGGGGTGAATCCCCTGCAATATGCCTTCCTGGGGCCCTTCGTGGGATCCATCATCCGGCCCGTGGGGGGCTGGCTGGCCGATAAGATCGGCGGCGCGGTGGTGACCTTCTGGAACTTCGCCGCCATGGCCGTGGCCCTTTCCGGGGTCATCTACTTCGTGGCCCACAAGGCGGACCCGGGCGCCTTCACCGGCTTCTTCGTCATGTTCCTCATCCTGTTCTTCTGCTCGGGGATCGGGAACGGCTCCACCTTCCGGATGATCCCGGTCATCTTCCGTACGCTCAAGATGCGGGGTTTGAAAGGGGTCAAGGAAGGGTCCGCCGCCCACAACGAGGCCTTGAAGGAAGCCAACAAGGATTCCTCAGCCATCATCGCCATCGTCTCCTCCATGGCGGCCTACGGCGCCTTCTTCGTGCCCAAGAGCTACGGGACCTCCATCAGCCTGACCGGCAGCCCGCTCCTGGCCCTCGTCACCTTCCTGGTCTTTTACGGGACCTGCCTCTACGTGACCTGGTGGTATTACTCCCGCAAGGACGCCGAAGTTCCCTGCTGAAGTCCGCCGTCAAGCCGTTCTTCCGCCGAAAACAAAAAAGGCAAGGCTCCCGGGCGGAGCCTTGCCAAAAACGAGAAAGAAAGGTCGAAGATGAAAAAGCAATGGATCGTCGCGATGGCCGTGGCCGGGTGGATGATCGGATCCCTCGGGAAAGGTTCGGCCGAAGAGGCCGCCCCCACCCCGGCGCCCACCGCTCCGCCGGTGAAGATCAACGGGTTCCTGCAGGCCTGGATGGGGGCCGGGAATTCACCCACCACCGCCCCGGGCCATGATTACAACCTGGCCGGGGATTACCTGAAGCATTTCCGCATCAAGATCCAGGCCGAACCCTTGCCCGGGGTGCAGGTGGTGATGGTCCCCGAACTGGCCGGCGCCTTCACCCTGTTGGACGGCTATGCGTGGCTGGACCTGAACCAGGCCTTCTTGAAGGGCGAGGCGCCCGGGGAATTGTCCCTGACCGCCGGCCAGTTCAAGACTCCTTTCGGCCTGGACCGGATGTACCTTCCCTCCCAGCTCACCGGGGTGGAGTATTCCATCATTTCGGGCGCGGTCTTCGGGGATAAAAGTTCCTGGGACGACGGCTTGATGGCCACCTACAAGGGCAAGGACCTGCGGGTGGACCTGGCGGTCGTGAAAGGATTGGGGCCCAACCTCTTCACCGCGGCCTACGCCGCGACCACCCCGCTGGGTCTTTCCACCTCCAACCAGGACTACCTGGGCCGGGTGGAGGTCCCGCTCTTCGAGGGCCAGTTGGCCCTGGGCGCTTCCTATTACTATGGCACCCATTTCAGCACCCCCGGTACCCAGGGGTTCCTGGCGCCCAAGAGCTGGTTCGGGGTCCACGCCAAGTGGAAAGGCGCCCCCAAGACCTATGAGGTCGAGGCCGAATTCATCGGGCGGGAGACCGGGACCCTTTCCGCGGGCGAGGCGGCGGGTGTGAACATCCAGGCCGATGCCTGGGCCGTGCCGGACCTGCAACCCTTCGTTCTTTACGATTACTTCGAGAACCATTTGACGCCCGCCGCCAGCGCGTCCCGGATGGGAGGCGGGGTGAACTGGTATCCCCGCACCCTCCCGGCTCTCCGGTTGACCCTGGAGGTCGTCGGGGAAGGCACCGGGTTGGTCTCGGCCGACCCCTCCCACCTGACCAGCGGGAAAACGATCCTCCAGACCCAGGTCACCTTCTGAGCGGGAAGGACCCCCAAAATGGTGCAATGCACCATTTTGGTAAGGGACATCCGCCGGAAAAAGGCCAAACCCCGGGGTGTTGAGTTGGCACAGGGGTTGCAAAAGACAGTCCTGAAGGAAGGTCTTTCTTCTTCCTTCTCTCTCCGGGTCCCCGGGCCGCCCCAAACGGTCCGGGGGCCCGCTCCTTTTTATGGCGAGGTGCAGCGACCGAAAGACCAGATCGAATTCTCCGAGTCCGGCCGGCCTAAACCCAAAAGGGCAAGGCTTCCGGACCGCGCCCTCAAGCCGCGAGGCCCACGGGCGGTACGGCCTTCGGGCCGTGAAGGGTGCCGGCCGAAAGACCGACGCCTCCCTTTTGGAAAGGAGGACAGGAACCCGCGACAGGCGGAGCCTACCCTTTTCCCCAAGGTGGACTCCGCCTTTTATTTTGTGGCAGGAAGCGGGCCCCATGCCGGACATCCAGTTCCAACCTTTTCGCTATCTTCGCCTTTCCCTGACGGACCGATGTAATTTCCGCTGTGTCTATTGCCTGCCCGAGGCGGTCCAGGCCTTTCATCCTTCCGAAAAGACCCTCCAGTGGGCGGACTGGAACAGGCTCGTCCCCCTGATGAGGACCCTGGGTATCCGGAAGGTCCGGCTCACCGGGGGCGAGCCCACCCTCCATCCCCGAGTGCTGGAGATGGTGGAACTCCTCGCTCAAAGCGGTTTCGAGGAAACGGCCCTCACCACCAACGGGTTCCGCCTGGAAAAGATGGCGCCTGAAATGAAAAGCCGGGGCCTGACCCGGGTGAACGTGCATTTGGATTCCCTCGACCCGCAAGGGTTCGACCGGGCCTCCCAGACCCAAGGGCTTTTTGAACGGGTCTTGGCGGGGATCCGGGCGGCGAAAGCCGCCGGCCTTTCCCCCAAGGTGAACGTGGTGTTGATGCGGGGCGCGAACGACCAGGAAGCCGAGGACTTCATCGGCTTCTCCGATCGGGAAGGGGTCGAGGTCCGTTTCATCGAGCTGATGCCTACCGGAAGCAACGACGCCTATTTTCGGGATCATTTCATTCCCGTCATCGAGGTCCAGCGCCGTTTGCGGGATGCCTTCGGGTTGGAACCCGTCGAGAGGGACCCCCTGGGCGGGCCCTCGCGCCGCTTCCGGGTGACGGGAAGCCGGGCCCGGGTGGGCTTCATCGGGGCCTCCTGCGAGGGATTCTGCGATTCCTGCCAGCGCCTGCGGCTGACCTCGGAGGGTTTCCTGAAACGCTGCCTCTTCGAGCCCGGCGGGCTCGACCTGAAACCCCTCTTGAGAAGGGGAGCGCCCATCGGGGAGATGACCGAAGTGATCCAAGGTTTCCTGTCGCAGAAGTGGACCTTCAACCCCCATGTGGCCGGGCCGGTGAAGGAACCCTTTCCGTTAGCTCGAATTGGGGGGTAGGGGTTAGGTGTCATTGCGAGGAACGAATTTCGCGACGAAGCAATCTCAGTTCATGGGTGGTTAAGATCCTTGGTGAGAGGTGTATTTAAACTGGGGTTGTAATGGGCCTGCGGCCCATCACGCTTGTCATGAACGCCTGGCCTACCCCCACATTCCTTTGATCCTAAAAAAGGACGATGTGGGGATCGGCAGGCATTCCTCGCAATGACAACGTAAGAAAGGATCTGCATATGACGCTCGGACTGTTCTTCGGCGCGGTCGCTTTCCTCTACGCCATGGTGGGCCACGGCGGAGCCTCCGGTTACCTGGCGGTCGGATCCCTCGCGGGTCTCGATCCGGGCGTGCTCAAGGGCCAGGCCCTGGTCCTGAACCTATTGGTGGCCGCTTTTTCCTCCTATAGTTTCACCCGGGCCGGGTTCCTGCGGCCCAAACTCCTCGTTCCCCTCGTCGTCTTTTCCATGCCGGCGGCCTATTGGGGGGCCAAGCTGCCGCTCCATCCCGCCTTGGCCAAGCTCCTCCTGGGTGCCTGCCTGGCGGCGGCCTCTTGGCGGATGCTCTTCCATTTTTGGCTGGTGAAGAAGGCGGAAAGCGCGGACCGGAAAGCCCCGCCGCCCGGGGTCCTGGCCCTGGTGGGTTCGGGCCTGGGGTTCCTTTCGGGGCTCACGGGCGTGGGCGGCGGCATCTACCTGAGCCCCCTCCTGCTCTTGGCCGGGTGGGCCTCGGTCAAGGAAACGGCCGCGGCCTCGGCCTGGTTCATCTGGCTCAATTCGGCCGCGGGGCTCCTGGGACTTTCCACCGGGACCTCCGGTCTTCCCCACCTTCCCTGGGAATGGATCCTGCCCTCCATGGCGGGCGGGTTCCTGGGGGCGAACGTAGGGGCGAAGCGCCTGGGCGAGGTACGCCTGCGGCAGGCCCTGGCGGCGGTCCTCCTGATGGCGGCCTGTAAATTGATCCTGATGGGCGCGAAAGGCATCTGATGATCTCCATCGAGCACAAGATCGAAACACACCGGACCGCCAAGGCGGAAGGCTTCGTCAAGATGGCCCCGGGGACGGTGAAAAAGGCCGTGAACAACGAAGGCCCGAAGAAGGACGTCTTCGTGACCGCGAGGGTCGCCGGCATGATGGCGGCCAAACGCACGCCGGACCTGATCCCCGATTGCCATCCTCTCCTTCTGGAAAAGGTCGAGGTGACCGTCGATCCCTTAGAAGATTCGGTGAAGGTGACCGCCGAGGTCGCCTGCACCTCCAAGACGGGCGTAGAGATGGAAGCGCTCGCCGCGGTATCGGCGGCCTGTCTCACCATCTACGACATGCTCAAACCATTGGATAAGAATATGGAGATCACCGGCATTAAACTCCTGGAGAAGACCGGCGGTAAGTCCGACTTCCGGCACCAGGTCCCCGCGGGATTCCGGGCGGCGGTGGTCACTTCCTCCGATCGCTCCCATCAGGGCCTGCGCGAGGACGTCTCGGGCCCTTACCTGGTCGAAGTGCTGAAGGGCCTGGGGGTCGTTGAACCTTCCTATGACCTCCTGCCCGACGACAAGACCCTGCTGGTCTCCAAGCTCACCCAGCTTTGCGAGGCGGGGGTGGACCTCATCCTGACCACCGGCGGCACGGGGTTATCGCCCCGGGACGTGACGGTGGAAGCCGCCCAAGCGGTCATCGAGCGGGAGGTTCCCGGGGTCATGGAAGCGGCCCGGGCCTTCGGGCAGAAGAAGACGCCCTACGCCATGCTGTCGCGCGGCGTGGCGGGACAAAGAGGCAAGACCCTGCTGGTGACCCTGCCCGGCTCCCGGTCCGGTTGCGAGGAGACGGTGCAGGCCCTCTTTCCCGCCCTGCTCCATGCCTTCAAACCCATGAAGACCGGCAAGCCCCGGCCCACCGCCGTGGATGGGAAAGGGGAGAAATGTGATTGAAGTGTGCTTTGGGAAAAGGCTTATCTGAACTGGGGTCGCCGCGTCGTGATCGCCCCGCTATTCGCGGGGCACTCCTCGCGATGACGGAAAAAGGGATCAAGAATGAATCCTAAAGAAGCGCTCCAAAAGATCCTACAAGGCGTGAAGCCTTTGGGAACGGAACGGGTCCCGTTGGCCCAGGCCTTGGGCCGGGAAGCGCGGGAGAAGCTCAAGGCCCCTTACGACTATCCCCTGCGGGACGTCTCCGCCATGGACGGGTTCGCTTTCCGCTTCCGGGACTGCGGGGCGGGAAGGCCCCTGCGCATCACCGGGGAAAGGTCGGCGGGGGACACCGCCGGAAAAGGGGTCGGGAAAGGCCATGCGCTGCGCATCATGACCGGGGCACCCATTCCCCCGGGGGCCGACAGCGTGGTCCCCAAGGAAAAGGTCCGGGTCGAGAGGAACCTTCTATATATGGAGCGCCCCGAGAAGGGGGGGCACATCCGCTACCGGGGTGAAGGTGTGCGAAAGGGCCGCCGCTTGACCCTGCCCGCCGGCCCGCTCTCCGCGCGGACCCTGGGATTCCTGGCTTCCCTGGGAGTGCCTCGAGTGGGGGTCATCCGACCTCCCCGGGTGTCGGTGCTGGTCACGGGCGACGAACTGGTGGCGCCGGGGGACAGGCCGGGCGACGCGGGTGTCTTCGAGTCCAATGGATCGATGCTCCAGGCCGCCCTCCGTGAAGAGGGGCTCGAAGCCCCGGTCGAGTGGGTGGGCGACCGGCCCCATCGCCTGGCGTTGGAGGCGGTGGCGGCCCTGCGGGACAGCGATCTGTTGATCGTGACGGGCGGGGTCTCGGTGGGGGACCATGACCCGACCCGGGAAGCCCTGCGCCAGGCGGGCGTTCGGCAGGTCTTCTGGCGGGTGGCGCAAAAGCCGGGTGGGCCGCTCTATTACGGACGCCAGGGGAAGAAGCATGTCTTCGGGCTTCCGGGCAATCCGGCGGCGGTCTATTCCTGTTTCCTGCTCTATGTGCTCCCCCTCTTGATGAGGCTCCAGTGTCGCCCCGCCCCGCGCCCGGTCGCGGCGGCCCTTCGGCATCCCTATAAGCCCTTGGGCCGGAAGACCCATTTCGTGAAATCGAAGCTGGATGGAAAGGGAAGGGCCCGGGTCCTGGGCGGCCAAGGTTCCCATTTGTTGGAGATGATGGCCTTGGGGGATGGGCTTCTGGAAGTCCCGCCGGGAAAAAAAGTTTTACCCGTGGGAACCCGCCTGAACTTCCACCCGTTCCCTGGGACGAAAATATGAGGGTCAAGGTCCTCCTATTCGCGGGGCTCCGGGAAAGGGCCGGTCGGGGCGAGATGGACCTGGAACTGGAACCGGGCGTGACCGTCCGGGAGGTGCCGGGCCGCGTGTTCGGGGCCGAGATGGTCATTCCGCCGAAATCCCTCCGATACGCGGTGAACCAGGATTACGTGTCCGAGACCCAAGCCCTCCGCGAGGGGGATGAGGTGGCGCTCATCCCGCCGGTGGCGGGGGGATAGAAGGGATCCACCACGGAGACACGGAGCGCACGGAGAAAAACCTTGAAGGCATCGGCATGATAGAGATAACCCAGGAACCGTTAAAAACCACCGAGCGGCAAGCCAAGATCGCCGACGTGACCTGCGGGGCGGTGGTCGCCTTCGAGGGACGGGTGCGCGACCACCACGACGGCAAACAGGTGGCCGAACTGCGCTATGAATGTTACGGACCCATGGCCCTGAAGGAACTGGGACTTATCCGGCGGGAAGCCCTGGAACGATGGCCCCTTCACGACCTTTGGATCGCCCACCGGGTGGGGGTGGTGCCCTTGGGCGAGGCGGCGGTCTGGGTGGGAGCCTCTTCGGTCCACCGGAAGGAGGCCTTCGAGGCTTGCGCCTGGGCCATGGATGAGGTCAAACTAAGGGCTCCCATCTGGAAGAAGGAGACCTATGCGGATGGGACCCGGACCTGGGTCGAGGACAACTGCGTTCCAGGACACCGGCATCATCTTTGAAAAGCCCGAGGCCCTGACCTGTCCAGCCAAACGAAAACCCCCTTATTGCCCCTTTCCGTCGCCGTCCTCATGGGCGGGAAGAGCACCCGTTTCGGTTCGCCCAAGGCCTTCCTGCCCTTCCGGGGCGCCAGCCTGGCCGCCCATCTTTTGCGGGAAGCCTCCCAGTTCTCCGCCGACGCCTTCGCGGTCTGCCGCCAGGCCGACCAGGTGCCGCCCGACGCGGCCGTCGAATTCCGGATCGTGACCGACCAATGGGAGCAGGAAGGTCCCCTGGCGGGCCTCCACGCGGCCCTGACCTCGGCCAAGGAACAGGTCCTCTTCCTCACCGGGGTGGACATGCCCTTCCTCAAAAGGGAAGCGGTGGAGGGCCTCTTCCACCTTTGGAGATCCGAGGGATGCCCGGACGCGGTGGTCCCGCGCTATGAGGGCCGTTGGGAACCGCTCTGCTCCATCTGGAGCTACCAGGCCCTGCGCAAACTCGAACCCGGCGCCTATCGGGGCTTCCAGGACCTGATCAACGAAGGTCCCCTGCGGGTGAACCCGGTCCTGCCCGGGGAACTGCGGAAATTCGACCCTTCCCTCTGGTGCCTGGCGGGTTTCAACACCCGCACCGAATGGGAACGGTTCGTTTAGGGGGCGTGGGACCGGTCGTCCGCGACGGGGGTCCTGGGCGGACAAGGCAAACCGGAATTGTGTACACAATTATTGACATAATAATGAGAACTCCCATAGGATGAGGGGTGTCGAAGGTCATTACGAGCCGTAACGAAGGTGGATTTATGCGAGTCGCGGGAGTAAGGGAATTTAGGGATCACGCGCCGGAATTCCTGAGCGGCGGCGACCTCGTGTTTGTGACCAAACACGGGAAGGTGGCCAGTCTTTTGGTCCCGATGTCCAAGTCCCAGGAGCTCCCCCTGGAATTGCGCAGGGAACTTTTATCGAACCTGGGTTCGGCCATTTCCAATCACCTCAAAAAATCAGGCGTCACTGAGCGGACGGTAACACATGACTTTGAAACATGGAGAAAACGCCGCCGGACAAATCGCCGCGGACGCTAATGTCCTTCTTTCCGCCGCAACCGGAAGGGCCGCCCTCAAAGTTTTCACACATTCCCACCTTGAAGTCGTGACCACGTCCTTGAATATCAAAGAAGTTCGGGAATACCTCCCCGTAATGGCCGGGAAATATGGAATAGCCGTTGAGCTCTTGGAAAGCCAATTTCAACTATTGGCTGTCCGGGAGTATGAGCCCAAGGAATATCACGGCTCAATGGCCATCGCCCGGAGGAAGATCGGCAAAAGAGACCCGGACGATATCGATCTGTTGGCTTTATCCCTTGAGCGAAAAATACCTATTTGGTCGAACGATGGTGATTTTTCGGGGACCGGCATTGAATGGTATACAACGGCTCGACTTCTTAAAAAATTGGGGCTTTGATCGGGCTTTTAGCTGTCCACGGCGGGGTGCCCCTGAAGTGTGCCCCGTAAAAGCGGGGCTCGACTTCAAGTGGATGCCCATTCGAAAGGCGTCCACGGGGGACCCGGAAGGAACGATCCATTTGGAGGGAGGCGTCCACCGCCAAGGGGGGGACGTATAATGAGAAGCCAATTGACCGGCGATGTTGCAGGGAGAGGACGTCCGTGAAATTCGGGATAATAGGCGATGGACCGACCAAGAACCGGCGAAATAATTGAAAAGTAAAAAGAACCCCAAATCAACCATTTATGATGTCGCCGCCAGGGCGGGCGTCTCCATTTCGACCGTCTCCCGCACCTTGAACAATAGATCCAACCTGACGGATTTAACACGCCAAAAGGTGTTAAAAGCCATCGCGGACCTGGATTTCAAGACCGACCCCTTCGCCCGGGGCTTGGTGGGAAAGCAGTTCAACCTGATCGAAGTTTGTTTTTCCTGGTCGAGCATCAAGATCAACCTGGAAAATGAATGGTACCTCGGGCTTTTGAACGGCATTAACGATGTCGTACAGGAAAAACAGTACGGCCTTTTGATCAATACCATCTCGGGTGTTTTCGACCTGCAGGAAGTCGAAAAACGCGTCTCCCGCAACACGGTCGACGGAGTTTTGATGGTTTCCCCCTACCTCAAGGAAGAGGAGGTGAACCAGCTCAAGGACTTCCGGGTTCCCTTGGTCTTGATCGGATGCAGGGCCAACGATCCTTCCGTGGATTTCGTGGATTGCGACAACGCGAAAGCGGTGGTTGAAGTGGTGGATCACCTGGTCAAGAAGGGGCATCAAAAGATCGCCTGCATCACAGGAGAAGTAAAAATTTCAGCCGACGCGGCGGACCGTTTAAGGGAATTTAAACAAGCGATGGAACGGCATGGGCTTTCGGTGCCGGATCCTTACATCGTCGGGGGGGATTTCAGCAAGGGTTCCGGCGCGAAAGCGATGAATAAGCTGTTAGCCCTCAAGGACAGGCCCACCGCGGTTTTTGCCTCGAACGATCTCATGGCCCTGGGCGCCTGGGACAGCATCGTGGAAAAAGGCATGAAGGTAGGAAAAGATATCGCGCTGGTCGGCTTTGACGATATCCCACAAGCCTCGGTCCCTCCCTATTCCCTCACCACCAACAAACAGGACTATCGGGAAACCAGCACCCAGGCGGCCCGGTTGCTCATCGAGAAGATCGAGAACCCCACCGGTTGGAAAACCCGCCAAATACTCGTGCCAACCCAATTGGTCGTGCGCCGTTCCTCCAGGGTAAAATACTAACAACTCTTTTCCGGAATTTTGGTCCTTGAAACGGCGGCTATGGGAAATTGGTGCCCGGGCACATGTTCATTGGACGGTGCGGGGTTTTAGTTCGAAATAAAATCGAAGGCTGATCAAGAAAACGGATGGGAGGTCTTTATGGGTCGGTCAGTTGAGTTGTTGCTAATTTTGGGATCCGGATTTTTTATAGTCGGCAAGGCTTTCCAATACCTTCTTCAATATTGGATGGGCCATTTCCAGAAAAAAATCGTGAAGGTTCCATTCTGGATCTGTGGGTTTGCGGGGATCATTCTAAGTATTATTTTCATTGGTTGGATTTTGGTCGTTTGGGCGTTGATCCAATATCTTGTGCTCAAGTTCAGTAAGTCGGCCCCTAAATGAAATGGGTTTTGGATGTCCGCGAGAGGGGGACTCTTCCGACGGGCTCAGGGCTGGGCCTCGATCTTTAATAACGGTAAGCTAACTTTGCCGACCGGATAAGCCGAGCCAATAAAAAGTTCATAGAATTCGATCGAGGCTGGCAATGGAATCCACGCAGACAAACACGCATCCGAGAGCGCTCCTGTTCTCCGTCCGAACGCCCAAAATGACCGATGCCGAAGCGACGGAATCGATGACCGAGCTCGAACGGCTGGTGACGACCTTGGGTTACGAGGTGGCCGGGACCATGTCCCAGCGGCAACCCAGCACCAAAGGGATCGCTGTGGTGGGCGAGGGAAAATTGATGGAGATCGCCCAACTCACCGCAGGAAAGGGTTCCCGGGATAGGGTCCAGGGGGACCCGGATGCGCCCCAAACCCCTCGTTCGGGGATCTCGCCCCTTTCAGGGACTCAACAGGCGCCAGTCCCGGCCGTAACTCCTGAAGGACCGGCGACCGTCGTCATTTTTGACTGTGAACTGAGCCCGTCCCAGATCCGCAACGTCGAAACGGCCGTGGGGGTTCCGGTGCTCGACCGGACCGGGGTGATCATCGAGATCTTCAACCGGCACGCGAAGACCCGGGCGGCCCGGCTCCAGGTCGATATCGCGCGCCAAACCTATCAGGCGCCCCGTCTCCGGGATACGGGGGTGGGAAAGGGTCACCAGTCCGGCAAAGGGACCGGGGAGACCGTCATCGAGACGGAAAAGAGAAAGGTCCGCGACCGGCTGGCCGAGCTTAGGCAGGAGTTGGAAGCGGTCCAAAGGGAAGAAGAGCATCGCCGGATGAAACGCGCCGAACTGCTCGGCGTCGCGCTGGTGGGCTACACGAATGCTGGGAAATCCTCCCTCATGCGGGCGTTGACCGGCAGCGAGGTCCTGGTGGAGGACAAGCTCTTCGCGACCCTGGATACGACGGTGCGCGCCTTGCAACCGGAGACCCAGCCGAGGATCCTGATCACCGATACGGTCGGGTTCATCCACAAGCTTCCGCACGATCTGGTGGCGTCCTTCCGCTCCACGCTGGAGGAAGCCCGCGGCGCCTCCCTGTTGCTCTACGTGGTGGATGCCGCCGACCGCAACTTCCGTTCCCAACTGGCGGTGGTCCGGGAAGTCTTGGGCGATATCGGCGCCGACACGATCCCGCATCTTCTTATCCTCAATAAGGCCGACCGGTTGAGCGAATGGCAGAAGCAGGTCCTCGGGGCGGAGTATCCGAACGCCGTTCTGACCTCGACCCGTAGTCCCGAGGACATGCGGGTCGTCAGTGAACGCATCGTCCAATTTTTCGAGAAGGACATGATCGAAAAGGAGATCCTCGTTCCCTATAAGGCCCAAGGGGTCATGAGTGAAATGCGTCCGAATATGAAGATCTTGAAGGAGAGCTTTACCGAAGAAGGCGTTCGACTGCTTGTTCGCGCCCGTCCGATCGACCTTCAGCGACTGGGTAAAATGATGAAGTAATGCCCTAGGGGAAGGTCCGGGCCGAAAAGATCTGCCCGTGAAGTGGGAATTTGAGTGCCGCCCTGGGGGATCGAGAAAAGGGTAAGGCTTGTCCACGACGGGGAGGTATTTAAAAAGTGACATTTTGGCAATTCAAGCAGTGGTTAAAATTTAAATTTGGAAAACCAAAGCCCGGATATATTCGTGAGATAGTGATTGAATCCACTTGGAAAAGAGTAAGCATTTATAAAGGCGCGAAGGTATATAGGGAGCAGGCCGACAAAGTGAGTGAAATTGAACGAAACCTTTTTGCTGCCCGTTGGTTGGAAGCGGAAGTAAAAAACGGAGGATTTGGTCAATTTTATAGTAACCCAACAGGGGTGGTTGTTCATGACGCCATTAAGGGTTATGAGACCATTGGCATGAAAAAAACTTCAATCCTCATTGCGTCGACAAAGGAAAAAAAGTCGGGTGCCAAGGGGGCGGATGATGAATTTTACGGTCTAATTGACAAAGAGAACGGTGGTTTTGACAAGGCGGCAGATCAGTATGTCCTGGATAATCTAAAGGCGTTAAATCCGTTTTTACGATGGCGAGTTAAACGGATCGCGCGCGGATTAAAACTTATCTAAGTTTGTCCACGACGGGGTCCCGCATTGGACAGGTAACATGATGGGGAGGCAATAATGCCAAGTTCGGGTTTAAAGCATGAGGACCCCCTTAATCCCTCGTTGACCCCTTTGGAACAAGCGGTGATGGATCGGCTTTTAGCTGGTGAGCATCCCATCCTTACAGCTTTAAGAAAACAACTGGAGAACGCCACCATTTCATCCCGGCAATTTTCCGGAGTGGGTTTCTTCACCTATTTCAGAGTGCCTGAAACGGTTCCGCATGTGCCATCTCCCAATGGACGGTTAATATTTGGTGACGTGAATGGCGAAATTAAAGGCGTCAAACATGGAGCCGGTTTTGTTCTGTTTTTGGATCAAACGGGATACCTCGACATGTTGGAAGGGTACACCTACGACGATAATTGGCCGGAAGACACCAGTGATTTTAAATTGAGTTATAACGATCCAACGAGAAAGAAGCTGATGGATTACCTTGAAGAAGAACAAAAAGGCAAAGGCTGAGGCTGTCCACGACGGGGACCCTTCGATGTGCTTCGCTTACTCAGGGCAAATGATAGGTCGTCCAATCTGAGGAGCCGTCGTGGACAATGGTTTCGGATAGGCCCCCGAAAGCAGCGCGAAAACGAAACGTTATATATAAATTATGGGATTCTCTTGTGATGTTTCCGGTGTAGGTTATTTTGGAGATTCTTGGACATTGAATTTTTATTGCTAGGAGGCATTGAATGGATCGTTCGATCGCGAAGATAGCATCCCATGTTTTTTTCCTGACGGTGATGGCGGTTGGAGCAGGACAGGTACACGCGGCGGAATTGACCCTTTTCGCGGGCCAGTTGGGCGTGGCCGGTTCCAAGGACGGAAAGGCGGCTCAAGCGACATTCAATTTTCCTTCCAATGTGGTGGTGGACCCCCAGGGGGACGTCTATGTGGCGGATTATGCCAATCAGTTGATTCGAAAGATCGATCCCGATGGGACCGTGTCTACTTTGGCGGGGAAGGCCCTGGCCCAAGGAAAGACCAATGGAAGAGGGGCAAAAGCCCGCTTCAATGGTCCTGGATGCCTAAGCCTGGACCCTTACGGGAATCTTTTCGTCCGGGACGTCTCCGATGGCAGGATCCGCAAGGTCGCTCCCGACGGGACAGTCTCGAATTTTCCGGGTTCCGGTACGGTCTCCTGGCCCGATGCCTATGGGAATGCCGTTGGTGTCACTATGACCGGCCCGCTGACATCGGACGGGAAGGGAGGACTTTTCGTCGCAGACAATGTCTCCGAGGTCATTCGACGGGTCTCTGCGTTAGGGGACGCCGTTGTCCTGGTGGGTTCGGGAAAGCCTAATGCCGAAGATGGTACCGGAACGGATGCCTCCATCAGCCAAATCGAGGCCATGACGACAGACGCGGAAGGGAACCTTTATTTTGTCGACGGTGGCAATAATTCCCTGCGGAAGTTGAATACCTCGGGAAAAGTGACCACCCTGTTCCAGGGGGGGGATGCGATAAAGTATGCCCAGGGCTTGGCGATGGACAAGAAGGGTAATTTCTATGTTTCCTGCCAGTTGAGCGCCATCATCCAGAAGATCACGCCGGAAGGTGTGTTGTCCACCTACGAGGGGCCTATCCTGTCGGCGGAAGGGCAAAAGAAGAATCCGGACTCCAAAGAGCCGACCATGCTGGGAGGGATCGCGATCGGCCCGTCCGGCGACATCTACGTCGCCGATTCGCTCAACCAAGTCATTTGGCGCATCCACTGACCGGGACCTTTAAAGGATCGTCCCCATTATCCCGATTTTATGGCCTCGACTGAAAATCACCTTAATCCTCAGTTCCAGAAATCCGGCAGGTCAAGGTAGCGGGGCCTCAAAAAGAAGACGCGCATCCGCCCGCCCTTAGGGCTTCTTCAACAGCCAAACATTCTCCCGGGCGGGGAATTGCCCCCGCAATCCGCCGGGGACCTCCAGGCTGGTAACGAGCAGGGGCTCATAGACATCCTGGTAATGCCGGAGGACCTCCTCGTCGCTGACCGAGAAGGGAGGGCCGGCGGCCAGGGCCTGGTCGTAGGCGTAGCAGATGAGCAGTTGCGGGGCCTTGCCGGTGATCCCCATCAAGTGGCCGGTGTAGCGGGAGCGCATTTCGCCCGGGAGCGCGACCAGGGCCGCCCGGTCGTAGACCGCGTCCACGGGTCCCAAGGTTTCCCGGGACAGGGTGAAGATGTCCCCGACGAAGAGGTCGATGTTCTGCGCGCGGTAATGGACCAGCTCCCCGGCGCCCGATATCTCCGGCGCGACCCCCAGTTCCCGGAACAACTGGTCGACGGCTAGGCGGCTCAATTCGGCCCCCGCCACCCGGTAGCCCTGGGCCAGGAGCCAATGGATGTCCAGGCTCTTGCCGCAAAGGGGCAGGAACACGCGGGCCCCCTTGGGGAGCGAGAGCCTTTCGAAATGTCCGACGAGGAGCGGGTTGGGAACGCCGCCGTGAAAGCCGATCTCGTTCTTTTCCCATTTCTGGTACCAAAAACTTTTGTCCATGGTCGGATCCCCCGGATCCCGTCCCATGCGGTTCGACGACGGCCGGGCGGGAAGCCTGCGGTATATTAGGGGACCCTAGGCCGGGGAAGGAAGGCGAGCCATGAAAAACAAGCGATCGACCTCCCGCTCCCTCTGGGGCAAGTCCACTCCCTCGCCCCGGGAGAGCCGCTTCCTCTCCGGGCCCCTGTCCCGCCTGGAGGAACTGCGCCAGCTTTTGCTGGTCTTCTTCGAATGCCTCAAGGGCTTCCGCAAGCTCCACTTCGTGGGACCCTGTGTGACCATCTTCGGGTCCGCCCGCTTCAACGAGGGCCACCGCTATTACGCCCTGGCCCGGCGCGTGGGGGCCGAGATGGCCAAGCTGGGATTCACCGTCATGACCGGGGGCGGCCCGGGCCTGATGGAAGCGGCCAACCGGGGGGCCCAGGAGGCGGGGGGGCGGTCGGTGGGCTGCAACATCGTCCTGCCGAAGGAACAAAAGCCCAATCCCTACCTGGACCTTTGGCTGGAGTTCCATTATTTCTTCGTGCGCAAGCTGATGCTGGCCAAGTATTCCTACGCCTTCATCGCCATGCCGGGCGGGTTCGGGACCACCGACGAATTTTTCGAGATCGCCACCCTCATCCAGACCGGCAAGACCCAGGATTTCCCCATCGTCCTCATGGGGAAGGGCTATTGGGGCCCTTTGCTCCGGATGCTCAAGGGATCCATGTTGAAGGAAGGGGCCATCGACCCGGGGGACATCGACCGCATCCTGGTCTCGGATTCGCCGCGGGAGGTCACCGCCCATATCCGCAAGCGCGCCATCGGCCATTTCGGCCTGCGGTACCGGCCGAAGGTGCGGCCCCGGCCCCTTTTCCTGGAGCGCTGGTGGACCCCGAAGTCCCGAACCCCCTAGTTCAGCCCTTCTTGGCGAAGGCCTTCAGGTAGCCCAGGATCGAACCTTCCTCGTCCCCCTCCAGGTTCGCCTTGTACTTCATCTTGGTCATGATGGCGTCCCAGGACTCCGGCGTGAACTCGCCCGGGTCGTGGAGCTTGTGGCATTCCTGGCAGCGGGCTTCGTAAAGGGATCGCCCGGCCTGGAATTCGGCGGGGACCGAGGCGGAGGCCGCCGGACGCTCGGGCGAGCCGCCCAGTTCCAGCGAGAAGGCCACCTGCACCTGGTGGCGCTGGCCGTTCCCGTAATCCAGGCCGCTCCCCTGCAGGTTCGCCAGTTGGGGCAGGTAGGTGACCGCCGCCCACCAGCCCTTGCCCGTATAGGCCAGCACGGGCCCGGCGGAAATCATGGAGGCGGTCTTGCCCTGGTCCAGGTCCTCCCAGGCGTTGAGGTATTGGGCCTCGATCCCGACGAAGAACTTCTCGGGGACCAGGAAGAACCCGGCGCCGGCCGAGGGGGTGAGGGAGAAGCCCACGG
Organism: bacterium; assembly: GCA_035549195.1. Taxonomy (NCBI): domain Bacteria; species bacterium. The sequence continues at coordinate 3,131 of DASZRK010000065.1, read as the reverse complement.
TGTTGTCGATGAAATGCACCTCGGGCTCGGCCGTCAGGTTGAAGGTCCAGAGGAAGTCGCCCATCTGCTTGTCGACGATGACTTTGGTCTCCAGTTCGTACTCGTCGGGTTTGAAGCCGTTCTCGAAATAGAGGCCCAACCCCAGGGCCTCGGTCCAGCGGTCGGAGAGCTTGAACTTCCACTCGTTGGAGATGCCGTCGGCCAGGAACTCGGTGCCGATGGCGCCGGTGCCGTCGTCGGCCATTTCCTGCTCGAAGTTCAGGTAAAGGGAGGACTGCACGCCCCCGCCCAGGCCCCACTCCAGTTCCAGGCGCTCGTCCAGGGCCGAATAATAGAGGTCGCGGCCGAACTTGAAGTCCGAATAGGTCTCCAGTTCCTTCTCGCCCTCGCCCAGGACCGACGATTCATAGCTGAAGGTGAAATGGCGTTCGCTGGCCAGGGCCGGCGCGGCCAACAGCGCCAGGCAGAGGATCGCGGCTTGGGTCCGACGTTTCATGGGAGGCCTCCCCGATTGGAATGGCGGGGAGTATATTGATAATGATTATCAATATCAACAACCAAAGTTCAAAAAAAGATCAGGCCCCGCCCCGGCTCTTCATGGCTTTGTTCAGGAAGGCCTTCAGGACCCGCACGTCCTCCCCGTCCATGCGCAGGAAGTGGAGCCCGCCCGTGTTCCCGTCGGCCCACACCACTTCGGCGGTGGCGGGAAGGGCCATGGGCAGGCCGGGAAGGGAGATCTCCATCTCCAGCATATCCCCCGACCTCAGGGGTTGGGCCGCCAGGACCTGGAGCCCGCCCAAACTCAGGTCGATGGCCTTTTCCCCGCGGGCCTTCTTGTGCTGGTCCCGGATGGCCTGGACGGCCTGGGGATCCTCGAGCAGGCCGAATTGGATGGGGATCTCCACCTTGGTCCGGGGAGAGATCCTTCTTTCCTTATACAAGTAGCCTTCAGGCATGGGTCCCCCAAAGATGGCCGATCGACCTTAACTCTACCCTAGATCCGTCCCGGATGCTGGACCCGGGTCATAAAACTCCTGTAAAAAAACGCCTAAGATCAAGGGAGCATCCCTGAAAGAGGCCCCATGCCCCCGACCGGTCTGACCAATTCCCAAGCCCGCGAAAGATTGCGCCGCTATGGACCGAACCTCCCGGTCCCGCCGGACCCCCATGGGCGGCTCAAGGAACTGGCCCGACTCCTGGCCGATCCCATGGCCCTCATGCTCCTGGCGGCCGCCGCCGTCTATTTCTTGCTGGGGGAGCCGCGCGACGGGTCCATCCTTTTGGCCGCCCTCGTTCCCGTGCTGGGCGTGGACGTGGTGTTGGAAGCCCGTAGCCGGGAGGCCCTCAAGAAACTGTCCCAAGCCTGGGAGCCGCGCGCCCGCGTCCTGCGGGACGGGGTCGAAAGCTCCATCCCCTCGGAAGAGGTGGTCCCGGGCGACCTCCTCCTATTAAAGGAAGGGGACCGGGTGTTGGCCGATGGGGTGCTTTGGGAAGGCGCGAATTTCTCGGTCGATGAAAGCGCCCTCACCGGCGAATCGGAACCTGTGGCCAAGACGCCAAGGACAGCCCCCGTCCCTGGGAAGGACCCGGAAAGACCGTACGGCGATGGACCCGGCCCTGAAAGCCGTTTCTTCGCCGGGACCACGGTGCTGACCGGGCAAGGCATCGGCGAGGTGGGGGAGACCGGCCCCCACACCCGCTTCGGCAAGATCGCCCAACTGGTCGCCGGGGAACCGATGGAGCAGACCCCGCTCCAGCGCAAGGTGGGCGCCTTGGTGAAACGGCTCTACGGGGTGGCGCTCCTGGTCTCGGCGGCGGTGGTGGGACTGGAACTTTCCCGGGGCCAAGCCTGGGGGCCCGCCTTCCTGGCGGGGGTCAGCCTGGCCATCGCGGCCATCCCGGAGGAATTCCCCCTGGTCTTCACCCTCTTCCTTTCCCTGGGCGCCTGGCGCCTTTCCCGCCACGGGGTGCTGCTCAAGCGCCTGGCCAGCGTCGAGACCCTGGGCTCCACCACCGTGCTCTGCGTGGACAAGACCGGCACCCTCACGGCCGGGCAGTTCCAACTGGAATCGCACCTTCCCCTGACCCCCTGGGCCAGCGAGGAGGCGGTGCTGGAGGCGTCGGTGCTGGCCTGCGAGAGGTCGCCGGCGGACCCGATGGAGAAGGCCATCCTGATCCATGCCCGGTCCCATGGGGTCAGGACGCGGACGGTGCAGGAGCGGTGGGAACTGGTCCACGACTACGACTTCGATCCGGTGGGCAAGCACATGTCCCACGTCTGGCGGAAGGCGGCCGACCCCCAGGCCTGGCGGCTGGCGGCCAAGGGGGCGCTGGAGGGGATCCTGGAGCATTGCGACATTTCCCCGGAGGAACGCCGGGCGGCCGAGCGGGAGAACGAGCGCCTGGCCTCCCACGGCGCCCGGGTGCTGGCGGTGGCGGGGCGGGACGGGGGCCCCTTCACCGGCGACCGCGCCCGGGACGAGCGCGGCCTCAAGCTCTTCGGCCTGCTGGCCTTCCGGGACCCCTTGCGCCCCGAGGTGCCGGCGGCGGCGGCCCAATGCCGGGAGGCGGGCATCCGCCTGAAGATCATCACCGGGGACCACCTGCTCACCGCCCACGCGGTGGTGGACGCCGCGGGCATCGACCACCGGCCCGAGGAACTGCTCAACGCCGCCGGGCTGGACCGCCTGCCGCCGCAGGAATTCGCCCGCAAGGCCCGCGAAGGCGTGGTCTTCGCCCGGGTGCGGCCCGAGCAGAAGTTCGCCCTGGTGAAGGCCCTGAAAGAGGCGGGCGAGGTGGTGGCCATGACAGGGGACGGCATCAACGACGCGCCGGCCCTGAAAAAAGCCGACATCGGCATCGCCATGGGCCTCCAGGGGACGGAGGTGGCCCGGGCCTCGGCCCATCTGGTGCTTTTGAACGACAGCTTCGCCGGCATCGTGGCCACCATCGCCGAAGGGCGGCGCATCTTCGGCAATATCCAGCGCTCCTTCCTCTTCCTCATCGCCTTCCACATCCCCATCGTGGGGCTGGCCCTGCTCTGTCCCCTGCTGGGCATGCCGATCTTCTACCTCCCGGTCCACCTGGTCTGGCTGGAGCTCATCGTGCATCCGGTCTCGGCGCTGGTCTTC
>DASZRK010000064.1 GCA_035549195.1 bacterium | reverse complement strand
CCCCATGTTGCAGAACCTCCACAAGCGCCGCAACGAGATCACCGCCCACGTCAACCACCTGGAGCAGGACCAGCGCGAAGAGATCGCCGACAACCAGAACATGCCCGGCGACATGGCCGACCACGGCTCGGGCGAATTGAACCAGCATCTCTCCGTCACCCTGATGGAGAACGACCGCATCGAATTGGAACGCATCGAGAAGGCCATCGCCCGCATCGAGAACGGCGCCTACGGCAAGTGCGAGACCTGCCAGAAGCCCATCCCCATGCCCCGCCTGAAGGCCCTTCCCTGGGCCACCCGCTGCATCAGCTGCCAAAGCCGCTTGGAAGGCGCCTGAGACCGAGGCGCATCTTCAAAAGCCGAGGAAATCCCTAATTTTCAGGAATGGATAAAGAAAATTAGGGGAGGCGCAATTTCAGCAGCCGAAGAAGCACCCAATTTCCAGGAGTGGATATAGGAAATGGGGTGGCGCCTGAGACCGCCGGGCCCTTCAAACATCAAGGGAACCCAAAGCCCTTTCGGCCCGTCAAAACGTCCTTCTGGACCGAGGTCATTGCCTTCCGCTCTCCCGAACGATAGCATTTATTTGTCATGAACCCCCGGTCCTTCCCCATCCTCCTGGCCCTTTGGGCCGCCCTCCCCGGCGGGGCTTGGGCCCGGCACCATTCAACACCGACGCCCGAAGAGACCGCCACCCCGACCGCGACCTCCACTAGCACGCCCATCCCTTATGACGGACCCAAACTCTACACCTATGACACCGGCTGGGGTTCCAAGGGGTCCGGCCCCGATGAGTTGAATTCCCCCGAGGGCATCGACGTGGCCCCCGATGGCAGCATGATCATCGCCGACACGGCCAACAGCCGCATCGTGATCTGGGACCGGGAAGGCCGCCCGGTCACCACCTACGGTTCCTTCGGCTCCCGGGCCGACTGGCAGAACCCCCCCCAGTTCAACCACCCCACCGCCGTCTTCCGCAGCCCCGCCTCGGGGCAGATCTTCGTATCCGACACGCTCAACCAGCGGATCGTGGTGTTGGACGACAAGGGCCTGGTGGTCTCCACCTGGGGCGCCCAGGGAAACGCCAACGGACAGTTCAACCAGCCCCGCTCCATCGGCCAGGACCATTTCGGCAATATCCTGGTGCTGGACACCGGCAATTCCCGCGTCCAGACCTTCAGCGCGCTGGGCCAGTTCATCTCCACCTGGGGCGCCTTGGGCGAGGCTTCGCCCAACACCTACACCGCCCGCATGAACCAGCCCCAGGGAATGGCCATCAACCCCATCGACCAGGCCCTGGTGGCCGACACGGGCAATTTCCGTTTCCAGGTCTTCAACACCGGCGGGGTGCCCGTCACCGTCCAGGGCTGGTACGGCGACGGCCCCGACCAGTTCCGGGAACCCACCGAGGTGGCCCAGACCCCCCAGGGCCTCATCGCCGTCACCGACGGCGTGACGGGCCGCGTGGAATTCTTCAACCACCGCTTCGAGTTCATCGGCCAATGGACCGCCTCCGACGAACAGCAGGCGCCCAACTACCACCCCCACTTCAAGGGCATCGCCTCTGACGGGGAAGGCCGGCTTTACCTGGCCGACACCCAGAACTCGACCATCCTGCGCATCAAACCCTTGAAGGCGCCCGACGAACCCAAGACCCCCACACCCTCGCCCCGTCGCCCGACCCCCACCCCCATCGATTCGGACCCCTATGGGGGCGCCGGTTTCCCGATCCGGTAACCTCGAACGCCAGAGGAACCTTGAACGATCAACGGGAGCACTGACACCGGGGCTTTTTTGGCTCTTGCCCCGGGACGCTATGCTAAAATCCCGGCGCCTTTATCCCTCGTGACCGAGGCTCCATGAAACGCCCCATCTCGCTGGTCACCGGCGGCGCCGGTTTCGTCGGTTCCCACCTTTGCGACCACTTGATCTCCCTGGGCCACCAGGTCGTCTGCGTGGACAACCTCATCACCGGCAAGCTCGAGAACATCGCCCACCTGAGGCGCCATCCCCACTTCCGCTTCCTCCACCAGGACGTCATCAAGGGCCTGCCCCGCTTCATGGGCCTGCCCCGCTTCCTGAGGGACGTGACCAAAGGGTTCCCCCGCACGCTCCCCAAGGCCAACTACGTCTTCCACATGGCCTCGCCCGCCTCGCCCGTG
>DASZRK010000063.1 GCA_035549195.1 bacterium | reverse complement strand
GCCGCCTCGGCCTGTCCGTAATGCTCCAGTTGGAAATGACACTCCGCCTCCCAGAAAAGGAGGTCGCAAAGGGTCTCCACTTCGGTCGCCCTTTGTTCCAGTTCGCGGAATTTCGGAATGGCCCCTTGATAGTTCTTCAGGTAGACCAGGGCCACCGCGGAGCGGAATTCCAGCCCCAGGGCGTTCGGGGTCAGGGGATTCAACCGGAGGGATTTTTGAAAGGCTTCGTAGGCTTCCCCATATTCCTTCTCGTGGAAGCGCGTCTCCCCGATGAGCTTCAGGGCCAGGGCCTGTTCCACGTAACTTTCGCTCCTCTCTTCCACTTGGCGGAATCGTTCCATGGCCAAGTGATAGGCGCGCGCCTTGAGGAGGGCCCGTCCCTCATCGGCGGGAGAAGGGGCATCGATGCCAGCCGCGCCGGCGCGGGCCGATAAAACAAGGAGGAAGAGGATGATCAGGACGATGAAAGGCCTCACTGGGTCGGATCTAGTGGATCACGTGGACATCGGTCCGGGCAGAGTTTAATGGAAGCCGATCGAGCCCCGCAAGACCACTGCCTTTGGACGCCCGGCCGAAAGGAAAAGACCGGCCGCTGGGCGGCTCGATCGATCGGACGTCCCTTGGATGAAAGCAGGAACGATGCCGACGCTCCGGCTCCGTTCCCATTTCATTTTCAAGGAACGAACGGGATGCAATGCATGAAAAAGAACGCACCGCCCCGTCCCATGCACCGGCCCAGAGGAGGACCGGCGGACGGCCGATCAGTAAAGTTCTTCTTCCTCTTCATCCGTCTTGGTCTTTTTGAGGAACTTCTTGAGCATCTTTTGGAAGGCGTTGGTCCGGCGGTCCACCATCTGCTCTTCGGAAACTCCCGGTTCGGCCGGCTTCTCCTCTTTTTGGGCGAGGGCCTTGATGCTCAAGGAAATACGGCGCTTCCCCGTATCCACCGAAAGGACCTTGACCTGGACCTCCTGGCCCGGCTTCAGGACATCCTCGAGCTTCTTGGGGACATGGGCGGCCACCTCGGTCTTATGGACCAGACCCTCCACGTTCTTTTCAAGTTCCAGGAAAGCCCCGAATTCGGTCAACCGGAGGACCTTGGCCGCCGCCACCTGGCCGGGCTTGTACTTTTCCTCGGCCTTGTCCCAAGGATCGCCGGTCGCTTGTTTGAGCCCGAGCGAGATGCGCTTCTTCTCCTGGTCGATGGCCAGCATCTTGACGGTCAGCTTTTGCCCCACCTTGAAGTCCTTTTGGGGCGTCTTGGTCCGCTTGTCCCAGGAAATATCCGACTGGTGCAGGAGCCCCTCCAGTCCATCCTCGATCTCCATGAAAAGGCCGAATTCGGCCACATTGGTGACCGTCGCCTCGAGGTTCGACCCAATGGGATACTTCTTCATCACATCTTCCCAGGGGCTCTTTTCCAGCCGCTTAAGGCTGAAGCCGATCTTCCGTTTTTCCAGGTCCAACTCGGTGATCTGGGCCTGTCGTTTGTCCCCCACCTTCAGGATCTCCGTGGGTTTCCTGCCCTTCTTGGACCAGGACAGTTCGGAGATATGGCAGAACCCCTCCAGGTTCTCCGGTGTCCTCAGGAAGGCGCCGTAATCGACCAAGTGGGCCACTTCCACATCCACGTTCTGTCCCACCCGGTGCCGTTTCTCCGCCTCCGCCCAAGGGTCCGGCATCATCTGCTTGAGCCCCAGGGAGACCTTCCCCTTTTCCTTGTCGACCTGGAGCACCATGACCTTGAGGGTACTGTCGGCCTTGACGAAATCCTCGACCTTATTGACCCGGCCCCAATCGATGTCGGCGATATGCAGGAGACCGTCGACGCCGCCCAGGTCCACGAAAGCCCCATAGCTCACCAGGCTCTTGACCTTCCCCTCGAGGATGTCCCCGGGATGGAGTTCACCAAGCCTTTTTTGCCGGTTTTCATCCCGTTCCAGTTCCAACACCGGGCGCCGGGAGACCACCACATTGTTCCGATTGCGGTCGATCTTGATGATCTTGAAGTCGAAGATCTTTTCCAGGAGGTCGTCCCCCGGATCGGGGTTCTTCTGCAGGGAGGATTGGCTGGTGGGCAGGAAGGCCTCGACCACCCCCAGGTCCACACGGAAACCGCCGTTCACCTTCTTGGTGATACGGCCCTTGATGAGTCCCCCGGCGTTGAACAATTCCTCCAGGCTCTGCCAGACCCGGCTTTTATCGACATTGCGCCTGGAGAGGCGCAGGCGTCCGTTCGAATCGGACATCCGTTCCACCGAGACCTCCACCTGATCGCCCACCTTGACGGTCAGTTGGCCCGTGATGTCCTGGAACTCGGCGCGGGGAATGACACCTTCGGTCTTATAGCCGACGTCGACGATGAGGTCGTCGGAATCGATCTTGACGATCTGGCCCGTGACGACCTGACCCCTGGAAAGGCGTTTCTCCTCGTTGAGAAGCTCTTCCATTGTCATTTCATGGATGGGTGATTCGGGCATGGGGGACCTCATGTTCTCGGCTCCATAGGATTAGGAGGGATGGAATAGTTCAGAGGGGCCCTCCCGGTCCACCTTTCCACCCGCCCTTGCGGACAACGGGTTCAGGGGGGAAATCTGGGTACGGAGGCCTGCCTTTGAAGGAAGGCCATTCTACATCAGGGGTGGGGGACTTCAAATCGAAACGCCCTGTAAATTCGGGTGTTTTTCATTTTTTAGGGGCTGGTTTCAGGTCGCGGATCCTTTGGGTCACGCGTTCCGCGATGAGGGCGTAGGTCCTACGGTCCGCCGGCAGCCGGTAAAGGTCTTCCAGGTCGATCGTGGGGCCATAGGTCACGGACGTGGGATGGGGTTTGGGCAAAAGTTTTCCCTTAGGCCACGCCTGGAAGGTCCCGTCGATGAAGGCTGGGATGACCGGGACCCGGGCGTTATAGAGGAGCATCCCTGCCCCTTTTTTGGCCGGTTGAAGGTTCCCGTCCAAGGTCCGCGTCCCCTCCACGAAGACCACCAAAGGCTTTCCCGAATGGAGGAAATCGTGGAAACGCTGGATGGCCTGCTGGTCCCGGGTCCCCCGTTTGACCGGAAAGGCCCCGCAATTGCGGATGATCCATCCAAAGAGCGGAACGCGGAACAGCTCCTCCTTCGCCATGAACCCGACCTGGCGATGGATACTGGTATAGCCAATGAGATAGGGATCGAGGAAGCTGGCATGATTGGCCACGACCACGAAAGGCCCTTCGGCCGGGATGTTCCCCAGCCCGGACCCACGGGTCTTGAACAGGAGTTCGACGAGCCAAGTGGTCGTGAAACGGAGTTTAGGGAAGGAAGGCACTGGACCCCCCGGTCAGGCCTAGCGGCCCCAAAGCTTCTTGAGCCTTTGGTGGGCCGATAGGATGAGCTCTTCGGTCGTGACCCAATTGATGCAGGCGTCGGTGATGGAGACCCCGTATTTCAACTGGGACCGGTCCTTCTGCAGGGGCTGGTTCCCCTCGTTCAGGTTGCTTTCCAGCATCAATCCCACGATGGACCTGTTCCCCGCCTCGATCTGGTCCACCACCGCATTGAAGGCCACCGGCTGGAGCCGGTAGTCCTTGTTCGAGTTGCCATGGCTGCAATCCACCACGATGTTGACCGGAAGCCCCTCTTTCCCCAGGGCTTCTTCGCAGGCCTTGATGGAGGCCGGGTCGTAATTGGGTTTGGACCCTCCCCGAAGCACGATATGGGCGTAAGGATTTCCGGTGGTACGGAAGACGGCCGATTGACCGTTCTGGTCGATCCCCAGGAAATGGTGGGAAGTGCGGGCCGACTTGATCCCGTTCAGGGCCACCTGGATGCTTCCGTCGGTGGCGTTCTTGAGGCCCACCGGCATGGAAAGTCCGCTGGCCATCTCCCGATGGGTCTGGGATTCGGTGGTCCGGGCCCCGATGGCCGACCAGCTGATGAGGTCCGCGATGTATTGGGGAATGATGGGGTCCAGGGCCTCGGTAGAGGTGGGCAGACCCATCTCATTGAACTTCAGCAGGAGGCGGCGGGCGAGCAGGATCCCCTTTTCGATGTGGAACGAATCGTTCATGTCCGGATCGTTGATGAGTCCCTTCCAACCGATGGTGGTGCGGGGTTTCTCGAAATAGACCCGCATGATGAGCACCATCGTGGACTTGACCATGCCGGCCAGGCGCTTGAGCTTGACCGCGTATTCATAGGCGGCCTGGGGATCGTGGATGGAACAGGGGCCCACCACCACGAAGAGACGGCGGTCCTTCCCGTCCAGGATGGCCTCCAAGTCCTTGCGGGCGGTCAGGACGGTCTCAAAGGACTTGCGGTTCCCAGGAAGCTGCTTCTTGACCTTTTTCGGGGAGATGAGGACTTCCGCCCCCGCCACATGGGTGTCCTGGGCCCGAGCCCGCAGGGAAACCTTTCCGATCTGGGTGAGTTTTCTTTTACGGGTCTTGGTGGTCGCCATGCTTGTTCTTTCCATTGGATTCAGGCCGGTGGGGCGTCGGCTTCAGAGCGGGGATTATAGGAAGAGCGGAAGGCACTTCCAAGCCTTCCCTCAGGCCGTATCCCCCGCCCGCCGATGCGGCCCCAGGTGGGGCTGGAGGATGGACTCGACCTTCGGTTGCAGGGCTTGGATGAATTGACGGGGCCTGGGGCAATTGACCAACAGGACGGGGCCTTGGGGACTCCCTGTATCGAGCTCCACATGTCCGAACTGAAAGATCATCCCCACGGGCCCTTGGGTGAAACCCAGCCGCCGCACCGCCCCATAGGGGATCGAGATGAGTTGGCGGAAAGGGAACCAATGTTCCACCTGGATGTCATGGGCGGTCAGCCGGTAACGGGTCCCCAATTGCCAAAGTTGGTGGTAAACCGCCGCGCCCCAAGCGATCCAAGCCAGTCCTCGCTCAGCCCAATCGAGTCCCAGGTCGGCCCATTCCACCGGAAGCCCCCGCAGGTTCTTGAAGACCTCCCGCAAGTAAGGCGGGAACCAGAGGAAGAATTGATGGCTCACCCAGCAAAAACCAAGCGCCAACCCATAGGCCACCAGGACCATCCCCCAGGACGGCATGGCGCGCAACAGGTCCTCTCCATGTCCCTCACGCCCCTTGCCGGGGGCATTCTCATGGTTTTTTTTCTTCAACTTGAACAGGTTGAGCACCGGAGCGCGCATGGCCATCCTTTTCAAATAGGCTGAATCACTCTAACAAAATTAAACGTCCAGGGAAAAAAAACTGAGCCCTTCCCCCGGCCTAGAACTTGTCCCAAGCCGACCGCATGTCCTCGACCAATCCCGGGGACAGAAGGGCCTTGAAGATGGGGACCGAATCCTCCATGGACAACTCGCTTCGGATCAGGAACCCATTGCCCACCTTTTGCAGGATGACCGCCCCCTGGTCCCCGTGCTGGGCCAGGACGACCGGGACCTTCCAATCCTTCCCCTTGGGGATCAAGCCGTGGACCACCGATCCGATGTCCTGGTTGGCGCCGAAACCGAGCATCTCCGGGAGCGATTCATTGCGGCCGCCCTCCACCGCGTACATCCAGAGACGGTAGGCGTTCACTTCCTCCCCGTTCTTGGAGACCAAGCGGAAGGTCGTCCGCTCGGAAATGATGAAACGGTCAGGAACATCGAAATAGAGCGACTCGAAGTGCCGGGTCTCGCCCAGGTTCTGGGTCCGCACCCCCACCTGGGTCCACCCGTCCCCTTGTTGGACCTGCAAGGCCATCCCCTTGATGTTATGGGCCGTGTTGACCCGCAACCAAAGACGGTGGCGCTTGCCGGGAACGGTCCGCATGGTGAACTGGTAGTAGCCCGAAAACCCGCGGCCGTGTTCCTGGATCATCTTCTTCTCGTCCTGGAGGTCGGGAAGGGTCTGCTGGTCCTCGAAAGTTTCCCCGGTCACGCTCACGCCATGGGCCTCCTCGGCCCCCTTGTCGTTGACCGGCAGTTCGTCCAACTTCGTCTGGATGGACGAGACCTTATTGGCGTTGATGGCCAGGGCCTTATCCTTCGAAAGCCCTTCCTCCCAACCGCCCGTGAGGTTGACCACCCATTGGGGGAGGACCTCCCGGTCCGGATAAGAAGGGCCCAGGAAGAGCACACCGCCCTGCTCGAGGAACTTCTTGATCCCCTGCCAAAGCTTGGGGTGGGTCCAATAGATCTCGGGCTTGAAATCGTGCTTGCCCGACGAAAAGGCGCCCCGCCCCAGGACCGCCAGTTTCACTTTGTTGGCGCCCTTGGCGTCCAACAGTCCATTGACGATGTCCTCGGGCGCGATCGGAAGGTCCAGGTCCAGGAAGGACAGGGACTTGGTGACCCCTTTCATGAGCCGCAGCTCTTCCCGCCCGGTCTCCAAGAACCGCTCTGGACGGGCATGTTTATGCTGCTGGAAGACGCCTGTGGGGGTCGTCAGGAGCAGGACATCCCCCGATTCCGTCTCATAGGGATCCGGCTTGAAGGTCTGGGGGCCCGGAGGATCGATCTCGCTGTCGCTCAGGGTCCCGCCTTCCTGGATGGTGAAGACAAGATCCTTGTCCGCCTCCAGGGTCGTTTCGCAAAGCGCTTCCCTTCCCTCGGTCATCTCCAAGGATTTCCGCCATTCGACCTTCGGCGCGGCCTCGACCGATCGGAAGCGCCGGTGGTCGGCCCAAAGGTCCATCACCACTCCGATCTGCTCACCGCGATCCAAGTGCAACGTCGCCGTCCACTCGCGGGAGGAGGTCCTTTTCAGGGCCAGGGACACGCGGACCGGTCCGACCCAAAAACGCTGGGCGTCCAGTTCCTTCATGTCCTCGGGCAGGTGGGGGGAAAGGACCAGGCGGTTGTTCCCGGCGTCCGGTTCGAACCCCGTCAAGTATTCCAGGACCGATTCGGTGTTAAGGCCCCCTTCCCAGGGACGCACCCGGCCGCTGGTCCCCACCCCCCAGACCGGCGGATTCCAGGGTCTATAATCGCCGTCATACATTTCGGCGAACTCACCGGAAGGCGTAGCGGCCTTGAGGACGGCTTGATAGGCCTTGCCCGCCCAGGCCAGGTGCGCCTCGCAGAAATCGTAGAGAAGCTGACCCGGGTTCATGCCCACGAAGAAATCGACCGTTGGGGTGGTCTTCCAAAAACCGTCGGGACGGCCCAGCCAAGGATAGGCATTCCAAAGGGCCGAGACCGCCCGCCCAGTGCTCAAGGGCGTAGGCCCCAGGGGGTCCAGTTCCCCGCGGGCATAACCGCACCAAAGCGGATTGACCAGGATATTGGCAAAAGGGGCGTTGTAGAGGGGGCCCAGGAGGGACTGGGCGGGCGCCCAATAACCGTGCTTCTCGTCCCAATAGGTACTTTCGGCCTTGTCACGGACCGCTTGGGACAATTTCTTCAGGTCCTCCACCTCCCGGTCCATTTCCAGGTATTTTCCCAGGTAAGCCAGGTGGTCCGCGGCCGAGACCAGGTCGAAGCTGGAATCCGTGGAGAAAGCATAGGTGGAAAGATAGTAGTTCGGGAAAGGCACCTCGTCGAAGCAGCGGGACTCCAGGCACCAAAGATAGGTCTCGTCCCGGTGGAAGAAATATTGGTCGTCCTCGTTGACCTGCCCTTTGATGCAACGCACCAGGTAATTCCACCGGGCCCGGATCAACTCCAGGTCGCCGGTCGCGAGGTAATACCACCAGTGCTGGAGTACGATCCAGTTGGGCGTTTCGGCGTGTTCCACGTGGATGTTGGAAAGGTCCTTCTTGCGGTAGTCCAGGGGATAATCCACCCGGATGCTGTTGGGAAGGGATCCCATGGTGGAACCGACGCCATAGAAGAAATCCATGGCGCCCTTGGCCTCTTTCGGATGTCCCGTCTTGAGGAACCACCGGATGGGCCCGTTGTTGTCCCGGATCCAAGTGTAGGAATAGCCGATCAGGGGTGAGAAGCCGCCCGAATAGGACTGTTGGGACTTGAAGATCATGGATTCGATCTCGAAAAGATCGGCGATCTTGGCGTCCCCGGAAAAGGTCGTTCCCTGGTCGAACCATCGGGTGAAATAATCCCGGGTCTCGTCCAAAAGACGCACAGCTCCCTTTTTGCGGACATCCTCGGCCAGGTTGTGGGCCTCGGTCCGCCCCCCGGCCGAGAGGAGATAAAAACCGGTCCAAGTCTCTTGCCCCGGCTTCAGGGACTCGATGCCGTAATGAAGGTTCCCGTCCCAGATCCGTACCCGTTTCGGGTTGAAGGACCCCATCCGCCAGATGGTCCGCTTCTTGGCCCTTTGGGCCTTCTGGTCCCAGACCAGTTCATGCCCCTCCTGTTCAGGATGGATCTTGACGTTCCAAGCCGATTGGATCTTGAGTTGGATGTCCAGGTCGTTCTCGTCCTGGTCCCCGTTGTTCTGGATATGGACCAGCCGGACCAGGACCGGCGGATTGTCCCAACTGTCGCTTTCGTTGGCCCGGGCGGGGGCGAAGTCATAGGTCTCCACTAGGATGCCCTTCCCCACCGCGCGCACCCGCACCACCCCGGAGCGTTTGACCCATCCGATCTCCTGTTTCGGGCACCAAAAATCGTTCCCCGCCCTTGTCACGTCCATCTTCATGGCCCCCAGGTCGGGTTCCTGGTAGGAGGCTCCATAGAGGTTGGACCAGCTCCAAAGGGGACTGGAGAGGCCGACCAGCGCGAAGGACCTCCCATTGCCGATGCAATAGGCGCCCGTATTGGCGGCCTTGACCTCCTGATGGTCCAGATCGAAGGTCTCTCCCCAGGAATAAAGGTCGTTCAACCAGGGATGGTCCAGGAGCATTTCCGGGCCCATCTCCTCCAGTGGCAGGTCCTTGTGCGCCTCGGAACGGGTCGGGGTGGGCTGGGCCTTGATCACTTGCGGGGAGACTTCCAGGGGGACCACATCGACCACCGGGGTTTTTTCCCCATCGGCCGGGATCCGGAAGAACAAAAAGAGGAGAACCAGGGGCAGGAGGGTCCTAGGGCGCATGGAGGGCCTTGGGGGACGGCTTGGGCGAGGGGGTTGGACTGGGCTGGACCACCTCGTAGAAATAGATCTTCTTCTGGTAGGTCACGGGCCTCAATTCGTAGCTTTTGAAGAATTCGGTCAACTTCCCCGGCGGAAGCTTCATCAGGTTCTCCAACCGGATCCGCCAATCATCCTTTTCATCCACCGCCTCGGTCAAGACCCAAACCTTCCGGTGGCGCTTCCAAACGCCCGCGAAAAGATCGGAAAGATCCTTCCACGGATCGGGCGGAGGCGTTGGCGTCGCCTGGGACGTCGGGACCGGGGTCGCCTTCTTGTCGGCGGGTTTGGGTTCGTAGCGCTTCAGGAAAGCGTGCAGGCTCAGGTAATCCCGCTTGTAGTAACGGTCGATATAGAAAGGAATGGTGTTGATGCCGTCCAGGACCAGCAGGTCGTCCTTGCGCACCTTCCAGTCCAAGGCCCCCAAGAGGGCCTTGTGGCCATAGGCATTGGTGGCCGACCTCACCAGATTGCCGTGAAAATTGTAGAAAAAAAGCAAAACCACCAATCCGGCCCAAAGTCCGCTGAAAAAAAGGCGGTTGGCCCAATGGACCACGGGCTGGGACCAGAGGCTCGACAGGTCCGAAGCCACCAGGCCGATCAGGACCCAGCAAGGGACGGTGGAGGAAACCCAGAATTCGATGTTCCAAGGTTCCCACCAGATGAAGAAAGGGACATAGGCGACGAGCCAAAGCAGGGACATCCAAAGGGCCTGACGGTGCCCCTTCCAATAGTGGAAGGACCTCAAAAGGAGCACCGCCAGGAGGGACCAAAGGGCGTATTGGAAAAGGGTCTTGGCCGCTTCGAAAGTGAACGGATCCACCATGACCTGCGTGGGCACGGCCTTGGCGAGAAAGGCCTGCACCATGGCGAATTTCCCCCGGTCCACCCCGGCCTGTTCCAGATGCCCGCCCCAGGCCTTCACATGGAAATAGGAAAAGACCCACCAAAGCCAGCTCTCGTAGGTCTTGCGGTAACAGACATAACGTCCGACGAAACCATAGGCCGAAAGCACCCCGGCGGTGAGGGAGACGGAATAATAAAGGCACATGCGCAGTTTTTCCCACGCCGTGCGGCCCGGGATGCACCAGAACCCGCCCAGGAAGGCCGGAACGAGCAAAAGGTTGGTTTGATGACCCAAGGCGGCCAGGGCATGGAAAAGACCCACCACCAGGCCGAAGAACGGCGGGAGCTTTTTCTGCCAGGTCAGGACATACCAGGCCAAAAGGGGCGTGACCGTGGCGAAGATCCGCACACCGGGCGTGGTGGAGAAATACCAATAGCTGAGGGTGCAGGCCAACCCCGTGGCGCAAAGGGCGGCGACGAACCGGTCGTCCGTCTCCCGCACCAGGAGGTGGAAAAGCAACAGGACGCCCAGCACGCCCGTGGTCAGATCGAAGAACTGAAGGGTGACCAGGCCGTCCCAAGCGGCCCCATGGGCCCTTCCCCAGAGGAACAGAAGACGGCCCAGGAAGGTGTAAAGGAGATGGTGGGGATGGAAATAATCCCAAAGCGGGAAATGGTCGCTCTCGACCTTCGAGGCGAAGACCATCCCGTCATAGGTGTAATTGACCGGCAGGTTGGAAAGGTAAAGGTTGAGGCAGAAGAAACAGAGGGCCATCCCCAGGAGCAAGGTGAAAGCGGGTTTGCTCCAGTCGCGCATGGGATCCTTTCGGATGCCGGACAGGAGGACGGGTTTCAGGCGAGTCCCTGCCGGATCATTTCACCCGTCACCGAATAGGGACGATAGGTGCCCGTCTTGCCCTTCAACCGCACCGGCTCCAGGGCTTCCATCCGGAAGGAATCGGCGGCCACTTGGGCCAAGTCCTGGTTGACCAATACCTGTCCGTCCTCGGCGATGGAACAAAGACGGGAAGCCAGATTGACCGTATCCCCGATCAGGGTGAATTCCATCCGGCGGGCGGACCCCAGGTTCCCCAGGATCACCTCCCCACCGGCCATCCCCACGCCCAAACCGGTGTGGACCGACTCCGAATAGGTCTCCCGGAAGGTCCCCTGGATCTGATGGAAGGCGTCCTGGAGGCGCAGTCCCGCCAGGATGGCCCGTTTGACGGCGGGCTCGGGGTTGTCCTCCGGGAACGGGAAGAAGCAAAGCACCGCGTCGCCGATGAACTTGTTGATCTCGCCTCCGGCGAAGGCGAGGACCTCCTCGAACTCGGTGAACATCCGGTTCAGGAACCGCACCGTCTCCTGGGGTTTCAATTTCTCGGTCATGGAGGTGAACCCGCGCACATCCGAAAAAAGCACGATGGCCCGTTGGACCTGCCCCTCCCAAACCGCCTGCCGTCCCTTCTCCGTCGCGAATTGGGAGCCCTTGGTCCCCACGAAACGGTCCAGGACGTACCGGGCCTCGGTCAATTTTTTCTCGCTTTGCTGGAAATGGGCGGCCGCCATATCCATGAATTCCTTCTTCCGTTTTTCCAGGGTGGAAAGGCTCGGGTTGCGGTCGATCTTGTAGTCGGCCGGCAGGATCTTGCAGCGTAAAAGGAACTGTTGAAGCTCGACGTAAAGGCCTCTTTGGGATTTGTGGGAAAGGTCCATCCAGGAAAAAATGAGGAAGACCGCCCCCGCCGATCCGACCTCCACCGAGACCCCCGGATCTTGCGTGAGATAGAAACAAAAACCGGCGGTCACGCCGAAAAGGAGCATGGCCCAACCGGTCAACTCGGTGATCTTTGGTCTGTAAATGAAACGGTCCTCAGGAGCGCTCATGGGTCACCGGGGATTCTTGCGGATGAATTCAAGCAAGGCCTGGGCCGACTCCTCCACGCCCAGGTCCGAATGGTCCATCACGATGCTTTCGGGGGTCTTTCGTAGGCCCCCGACGGCCCGGTTCATGTCCCGGTCGTCGCGCGCCTTCACGTCGGCCATGACCTCCTCCAAACTGGTCTTGACACCTGTCTTGGCCAGCTCCGCCAGACGCCTTTTGGCCCGGGTCTCCACCGAGGCGTCCAGATAGAACTTGTATTGGGCGTCGGGGAACACATCGGTGGCGATGTCCCTTCCTTCCAGGACCGCCCCACCGTAAGGGGCGCTGTCGATCCTGCCCATCTGCTGCTGGCGGGCCACCAGGATCCGACGGACCGGCACGCAATTAGCGATATGGGCGGAAGCCTGGGTGACCTCGGGGGTGCGGATGGCCTGGGTCACCTCTTCCCCGTCCAGGAAGACCCGGTTCTGGGGTTCGGCGGGTTTGAGCTCGATGCGGGCGGAGCGGGCGATGGCCTCCAGAACCTTCTCATCTTTCAGGTCCGCTTTTTGGCGTAGGGCCGCCCAAGTGACCGCGCGGTACATGGCCCCGGTATCGATGTGCAGGAAACCCAGTTTCTTGGCCAGGGTCTTGGCCACGGTGCTTTTACCCGCGCCGGCGGGCCCATCGATGGCGACGATGATGACAGGACTCATGGGATACAGGCCTTTCGAAGCATTTTTTCGAACCCCGGGAAGGATGTGTCGATGTTCTCGGTATCGTTGATGGTCGTGGCCCCTTGGGCGATGAGCCCCGCCACCGCCAACGACATGGCGATCCGGTGATCGCCTCCCGAAGAGCAGACCGCGCCCTTCAGGGGCGTGGGGCCCTTGATGACCCAGCCGTCGGGCGTGGCCAGGATATCGGCGCCCATCCGGCGCAGGGTCACTTCCATCATGAGGATGCGGTCCGATTCCTTCACCCTTAATTCCTGGGCGTCCCTGACCACCGTGGTCCCATGGGCCTGGGTGGCCGCCACGGCGAAGATCGGGAATTCATCGACCATCCGCGGGACCATTTCCCCCTCCACCCGGATCCCCTGGAGGGACGAGGTGCTCACCGTCAGGTCGGCCACGGGTTCCTCGCCCCGGCCCACCGGGATGTTCTTGATCGTGATCTTGGCCCCCATCCGTCCGAGGGCGTCCAAGAGGCCGGTGCGGGTGGGGTTCACGCCCACCCCCTTCAACTGGAGCTTGGCACCGGGGACGATGAGGCCCGCCACGATGAAGAAGGCCGCGGAGGAAATGTCTCCGGGGACCATCAGGTCCCTTCCCTTGAAGGGCGCCGTGGGCCCCGGGACCGTGATGACCTTCCCCTTTTTTTTGAAGGGGATGGAGAAGGCACTGAACATCCGTTCCGTATGGTCCCGGGTCGGGGCCGGCTCGGTGATGACCGTCTTGCCGTGGGCGAAAAGGCCCGCCATCATCAGGGCGCTCTTCACCTGGGCGCTGGCCACGGGAAGTTCATAATGGATGCCCTTCAAGGGTCTCGGCTCGATCCTCAGGGGCAGAAGATTGGATTGGTCCGGCCCCGAGAACCGGGCTCCCATGCGGGTCAAGGGCTCGACCACCCGGCGCATGGGACGTCGGCGAAGGTATTTATCCCCCGTCAGACGGGTGGTGAAGGGCTGGCCGGACAGGAGCCCGAGGAGGATCCGCGCGGAAGTCCCCGAATTGCCCGCATCCAGGACCTTGGGGCTTGGCTTGAGCGAGTTGAGGCCCTTTCCCCATATCTCCATCCGGTCGCCTTTTTGTCGGATCTTTACCCCCAGGGCCCGGAAGATGGCGGCCGTGGAGAGGCAATCGGCCGAATCAAGGAAATGCCGGACAGTGGTCTTGCCATAAGCAAGCGAACCCAACATGACGGCCCGGTGGGAAATGGACTTGTCCCCGGGGACCACCAAGGTACCCTTCAGCCCTTGGACAGGATGGACGGTCATCTTTTTCACGGGAGTTTTTCCCTCCGCCGTTTGGCCTTACCAAAGAAATCGTTCCAATAGGCCCCCTTGCCCGACTTCAGGTTCCGTTCCATGGATCCCAGGATCCTTTTGTAGCCCCTCAGGGCCCGTTCGATCTCCTTGTGATTCATCTCGACGATGTCGCGCCACATGGTTGGATTACCACCGGCGATCCGGGTGAAGTCACGGAAGCCGGACCCGATGGCCCGGGCGAAGGCGGGGTTCCCTCCTTTTTCTCCGTAGAGCGCCATCATGGCCGAGGCCAAAAGATGGGGCAGGTGGCTGGTCATGGCGACCACCCGGTCATGCCGTTCGGGATCGAGCTTGCAAGGCAAAGCCCCCAAAATTCTCCAAAAGGCTTCCGCCTTCCTCACCAAGGCGCGGGGCGTTCCCCGTAAGGGCGTGATGAAAAGCGTCTTGCCCCGGTACAGGTCGGCGTCCGCATGCGCTGGCCCGGACCTCTCCTTTCCGGCCATGGGATGGCAAGGGACAAAATGCCGGGCGATGCCGGGAACATTCCGGGCGGCGGCAACGATGCCGCCTTTGACGCTGGAAACATCCATGATAAGGACACGGCGTTTGGAAATCGCCGGTATCCGCCGAAGTTCCTCACCAATGGCCGAGGAATGGGCGCAAAGAAGGACGATATCCGAATCCTTCACCGCCTCCTCGAAGCTCGTGGCCACCGGCAATAACTTCGCCGCCTTCTTGCGCGAGGAAGCCCGGTGGTTCCACCCCACCAACCGGAAACCGCCCCGTTTCCGAAGTCCCAAAGCGATGGATCCGCCCAGGAGTCCGACCCCGATGATCGCGACCTTGGGGCGCATCACTTCTTCCCCCAGGCCAGCACTTCGCGAAAGGCCTTGAGGAAGGACCGGGTCTCGGCCTCCGTACCCGTGGTGACCCGCAAAGCCCCCGGGCCCATGGGACGCACGATCATCCCCTTTTGGAGGAGCGCTTGGTAGAGGTCCGGTGCTCCTTCGATCTCGAAATAAACGAAGTTGGATTGGGTCGGCAAGGGCCGCAATCCAAGTTCACGCAGGCCGTCGGACAGGACCTTGCGCATACGTCCATTCAATTCCACCGCTTTCTTCATGTGGTCCGGGTCGCCCAAGGCGGCCTCGGCCGCTGTCATGGCCATGCTGTTCACGTTGAAGGGCTGGCGGGTCTTTTGGTAGATCTCCACCAATTCGGGCCGGGCCACGCCGTAGCCGACACGCAGGCCCGCCAGCCCGTAGGCCTTGGAAAAGGTCCTCAGGACCACCAGGTTCGGATATTTCGACAAAAGGGCAATGGAACCGAAATAAGCCGGATCTTCCACGTATTCGTAATAGGCCTCGTCCAGGACCACTAGGACCTGCGGGGGGCAGGCCTTCAGGAAGTCTTCCACCTGGGCGAGCGGGATCATGGTCCCCGTCGGATTGTTGGGGTTGCAAAGGAAGACCAACCGGGTCTTGGGCGTCAAAGCCTTGAGGAAAGCCCCCATGTCGTGGGTGAACTCCTTGGCCGGGGCCTCGACCGGTTTCGCCTCGAAGAGTTGGGCCACCAACGGGTAAAGCAGGAAACTTCCCTGTGAAAAAAGGACTTCATCGCCCGGCGACAGGACCATCTGTCCCAAAAGGACCAGAAGCTCGTTCGAACCATGGCCCAACAGGATTTGCTTGGGGTCCACGCCCAAGTGTTTCGCCAGGGCTCCCGAAAGATGATGGGCCCCCCCATCCGGGTAACGCCCGATCTTAGGCAGGGCTTTTTGGATCGCCTCAAGGACCTTGGGCGATGGTCCCAAGGGGTTTTCGTTGGAGGCCAATTTGGAGGCGTTGGTGATGCCGAGTTCCCGTTCGAGCTCTTCGATAGGCTTGCCCGGAACATAGGGCTTCATGGCCGCTAAATGGGCACGAAAGGCGACGGGAAAGGCCATCTTAATTCTCGCTGCGGGGATAGGAACCCAGCACTTTTACCGTCAGGGAAGCCGATTCGATCTCCTCCACCGCCTCCAAAACCAGGGGATCGCTGATGTGCCCCAGGAAGTCGATGAAGAAATAATAATCCCAGGCCTTCTTCCGCGAAGGACGGGACTCGATGCTCGTCAGGTTCAACCCTCGTTTCTCGAAAGGACGGAGGAGCGCGAAAAGGGCGCCCACCTTGTCCTTGATGGAGACCATGAGGGAGGTCTTGTCCGCGCCCGTCCGCTCGGCATTGGTGCGGCCGATGACCAGGAAGCGGGTGTAGTTGTCCTGCATGTCCTCGATATGCCGCGCGATGGGACGCAGCCGGTACATTTTGGCGGCTAGGTCCGGAGCGATGGCCGCGGCCTTGGCATCGGAAGCCGCCTGTTGGGCCGCCTTGGCCGTACTGGCGCTTTCCACCACCTTGATGCCCGGCAAGTTGGCTTCCAGCCAGATCCGACACTGCCCCAGGGCTTGCGGGTGGCTATGGACCGTCTTCACCTTTTGGAGCGACCCGGTCCTCGACATGAGGGTGTGGGAGATGGGCATGAGGATCTCGGAGCATATCTTCAGGTCCGATTCCACGAAGAGGTCCAGGGTATGGTTGACCATGCCTTCGGTGGAGTTCTCGATGGGGACCACCCCGTAATGGGCCCGTCCCCGCTCCACTTCCAGGAAAACGTCCTTCAGCGTCGGGCCGGAAATGTAATCACTGGAATGTCCGAATTTCTGGAGAGCGGCGATGTGGGTGTTGGTCCCGGGCAGTCCGAAAAAGGCGACCTTCAGTTTGGATTCCAAAGCCAAGGAACCCGACATGATCTCGCAAAAAATGGAATGGAGGGTCTCCGTGGGAAAGGGTCCCTGGTTGGCCTTGGCCACCCGCCGATAGACCTCTTTTTCCCGGTGCGGAGCATAGAATTGCAGAGCCCCCTTGTCCTTGAGTTCCTTGATCCCCAGGACATGGCGGGCTCGTTCGTTCAATAACTTGACCAGTTGTTGGTCCACCCGATCGATGGCATCACGGTAGTGTTTCAGGTCTTTTTTCAAGGTTTTCCCGCTTTATTGGGTTTGGAAATGCCCTAAAATGAAAAATGTTGCCGGATTATAGCCCTTTTTGAAAACCCTGGAAAGACAATGGAACGCCCTTTCCCCTTTAAAATGGCCTCCCTCATCCTGTTTCCCGCCTTGGCGGTCTTTGCCATCTCTTTTGGGTGTGTTCTTCATTTTGACCTCAAGCAGGAAACCGGCTTGGCCCAGGTCCTTCAGGACCATCTTCGATATATCCTCCGATCGGGCGACGATATGGGCGCCATCGATTGGGGAAAATCCCTGGAGTCCATGGAGCAGACCCGGGTCTTTCGGGTGACCCGCAACGATACCCCGATCCTTTCGGGCGGGAATCAGAGCTTATTACCACGGCCCGGGAACGATGGGGACCGTTTCCTCTTTCCGGATTCGATCCTCCACGAGGCCTCTTTCACCGGCGAGGACAATGCTCAATACCATTTCATCCTGGAACTTGCTCCTCTCCTCGATCCATGGAAAACTGCCTCATCGTGCGGTCTATTGACCTTCCTTTTGGGTCTCTGTTTTTTGATGCTTCCATCCCGATATCGACCGGTTCCAGACCCTATTCCGGGTTCCCTTCCCGCCTCGACTCCTTCGGTACCCGGTCGGGAGATCCACGTGCCACTGCCCGCCCTATCGGCCGGCCACCTTTTGATCGATCCTCATTTCAATATCCGGGGGACAGGTCCTGCCGTTGCGGAACTCCTGGGCCTCCCTGGAAAGGATCTTTTGAACGGGCATCTTTTGGACCTATATCCTGATCCTTCCCTTCTTCAGGCCATGGAGACCCGGGAAAAACAGAAGGTAATTGGAGCTTTTCCCAAAGCCCCCGCTTTGCAGGTCACTTTAGAGCCGGTCAACGAAGGCCACCTCTTGCTCCTAGAACCGATGGAGACCTCCCAAAACCCCAAAAACCCCTGATTTCGTTGACTTTCAGGGGGGGACCTTCTAGACTGCTTCTCAACGGTTTGGCACCAACAACTTCATCTCTTCGGGGAACAACGATTTGCGCGAAACCTTAAAAAGCCTGTCCATTTTTTCCGCAATGTTGTTGCTGATCCTTCTGTTTTCCGCGGGTTGTGACGTCAATATCCCCGGTTGCGGTAAGCGCTCCCTTCCCTTTTTCAAGAAGATCCAACCTAAAGTACCTGTCAATCCGCCTGCCCCTGCTGAATCCTCTTCCTCGAACCCCGGAACCAGCCCCTCGCCGGTCCCGACCGTTCAGGTCCCTGCCGCCCACCCTGTCAAAGATCAAAAAGCAGGCACCGGGCTGGAAATGTCCACTGAAATGTCCATTACCAAGGCCAAGCCGACTTCCACCGCCACTCCGACGGCCACCCCTACGCCAGAGGAGATCGAGAAGATCGCCTACACTGTTTTGGAGGACAAGAAGCCCATTATTTGGACCATGAACAACGATGGGACCGCCCGTCTTCGCTTGACCCCCCTGGGGACCAGCAGTTGGTTCCCCCTTTGGTCCCCGAATGGGAAGATCCTGGCTTTCCTTTCCGATATGAAGGACGGCAAGCCCAATCTTTTCGTGGTGAAAAAGGGATCTTCTGAATTCAAGCAATTGACCTTCTATTCCGACATGAGCCTCCCTAACGAATTGAGCCTCAAGGCTCCTTTTTCTTGGTCGCCCAAGAGCGACGAGATCGCCTTTGCGTACAAGAATTCCCTTTGGAAGGTGAATCTCGATAGCCTCAGCCAAGAGACCCTTTCGACCCAGGACCCGGCATTTTCGGTCGTTCAGGTCGAATGGGCACCCCATCGGGACAATAAATACGTGGCTTTTTTGGTCCGCAAGGGCATGGACCACTTCAGCCTCCGCCTTTCCAATCCCCGTCTTTTGGACGAGTTGGGACTGGCCGAGACCTCTCGACCCATCTTTGATATGACTTGGTCGGCCGACGCCCGGGAAGTGGCCTACGCCGTTGGAGGGGATTCGGTCTATTCCGCTTCCTCCGAACGTTCGGTCTCCAAAGCGATCCTGGTCAACCAAACCATCCCCCTCGGAAACCTCCTGACCTATTCCCCTTCGGAAACCACCAGCCTCCTTATGCTCCTGGCCAAGAAGGACCCCAGTGAAGAGGCCTACCGGGTGGCGGTCGTGGATAAACCTTCCAAGGACGGCTCCGATCCCGGAACGGTCAAGTTCTTGACCGAACCCGGCGTGAACAATGCGATCTTCTCCCCCGATGGCAGCAAGATCGCTTACGTCCAATCCGGTGAGCTTTGGGTCATGGATTCCGCCACTGGCGCCCACAAGACCCGTTTGGCCGCCATCGCGCCCCAACAACCCTGCTGGTCGAAGAAATGAGGTCCAGCGAACCATGAAAAAGACCGTTCCACTCTTTCTTCTGGCCCTGGCCTTGTCCGTTGGGTTCTCCCTTCCCATAACGGGTTGTAAACCCAAAAAAGTAGAGGTCCCTCCCCCTCCTCCCACCCCAACCCCGGTGATCCCGCCCGGAAGTTTGGTCTTTGTCCAAGGCGGCCACTTGGTCCGCCTGGACCTTGAGAATTCGCAGATCACCCCCCTCACCAGCGGAAAAAGCGTGGAGTGGTTCCCTGTTTGTTCCCCTAAGGGGGACCAAGTGGTTTACTGGTCGAACGCCGAGAGCCCGGACGGGAATTACAATCTCTGGAAGATCGACCTGGATGGAAGCCGGCGGACCCAGTTGACCTTCGAGGGCACGAACCTATTGCCGACGCAGTACCAGAACCTGCTCATCAACGACAGCGCTTCCTGGTCCCTCGATGGAAAGAGGATCCTCTATTCGCTCCATGGGGACATCTGGTCCATGGATCCCGACGGATACGACCCCGAGACGCTCATGGTCGGACGCAATGCCATCTGTCCCTTCCTCTCCGCCGACGGTAAGAACCTTTACTATCTTTCGGACCTGGACGACACGGTCTTCAATCTTTGGTCCTACAGCCTGTCCGAAAAGTCGGCCCAGCGGATCACCCGTTATACCGATTGGAACGTGGGATCCCCCTCCCTTTCGGCGGACGGGAAGAAGGTACTGGCCAACCTTTACCGTTCCAACACCACCCAGATCTATACCTTCAACGCCTTGGACGGGAGCGATCCTCTCAATCTGACCAATAACAATCGGAGCCTCAGCCCCCGGTTCGCCCAGAACGACCGCAAGATCGTCTTCACCTCTTTTGGGACCGGGGAGGATGTTGGCACCAAGATCTTCATGGCCAACGCCAACGGGACCGATATCAAGGACCTGATGCTCCCCAGCGGTTCTTCACCCTCCTGGGCGGCCGCCCGTATCCTGGTCGCGGCCGATTCCCCGACCCCCACACCCGCCAAGAAATAAACCCAATAAAAAAGGCCGGATCCGATCGGATCCGGCCTTTTTTTGTTTATCGCCTAATCCTTCAGCAACTCGGGATAAAGCGGGAACTTCCGGGTCAATTCCGCGATCTCGCCCTTGACCTTCGTTCGGACCGCCTCACTTTCCGGCGCCGACAGGACCGCGTTGATCCATCCCGCGATGCTCTCGAATTCCCTTTCGCCGAAACCGCGGGTCGTCAAGGCCGGGGACCCCAGCCGAAGCCCGCTCGTCAAGAGCGGCGATTCGGCGTCCCAGGGCACCGAATTCTTGTTGGTGGTGATATGGGCCTCGTCCAGGGCCAACTGGGCCTGTTTTCCATTGATCTTTTTGTTGCGCAGGTCGATCAACATCAAATGGTTCTCGGTCCCCCCCGAGACCACCTCGAAACCGAAACCTTGAAGGGCCCCGCAGAGGGCCTTGGCATTGGCCTTGACCCGCTTGGCGTAGTCCTTGAACGAGGGTTTCAAAGCCTCCCCGAAAGCCACCGCCTTGGCGCCCACCACGTGCATCAAGGGACCGCCTTGGATGCCGGGAATGATCTGGCTGTCCAGTAATTCGCTCATTTTTTTCGTCCGGCCGCTCTTGGGGGCCGTGAGGCCGAAGGGATTATCGAAATCCTTGCCCATCAGGATCATTCCCCCACGGGGTCCGCGGAGGGTCTTGTGGGTGGTCGTGGTCACCACGTGACAATAGGCCATGGGATCGTTCAATTCCCCGGCCGCGATGAGCCCGGCGGTGTGGGCGATATCCGCCCAGAGGAAAGCCCCCACCTCATCGGCGATGGCGCGGAAAGCTTTGTAATCCCAGTCACGGGAATAGGCGGAGGCCCCGATGCTGATCATTTTCGGCTTGTGCTTCCGGGCCAGGTCCCGGGCCTGGTCCAGGTCCACCCTTCCATCCTCTTTGCGGGTCTGATAGGCGAAAAAGTTGTACATCTTCCCGGAAAAATTCACCTTGCTGCCATGGGTCAAATGCCCGCCATGGGAAAGGTCCAGACCCAGGATGGTGTCCCCGGGCTGAACAAAGGTGAAATAGACCGCCATGTTGGCTTGGCTCCCCGAATGGGGTTGCACATTGACGTATTCGGCGTTCCCGAAGAGCTTGCGGGCCCGGTCCCGGGCCAAGTTCTCCACCACGTCCACGTATTCGCATCCTCCGTAGTAGCGGTTCCCCGGATAGCCTTCCGCGTATTTGTTGGTCATGACCCCGCCTTGGGCCTCCATGACCGCTAGGCTGGTGAAATTCTCCGATGCGATCAGTTCCAGTTTCTCGTTCTGGCGCCTCAACTCGTTCAGGTTGGCTTCGCGGACCTCCGGATCGGACTTCAGGAACTCATAGGCCATTGACCGCCTCCAGGTTCAGTTTATCGTTAGGATCTCGAGCCGGGTTTTCCCCGACTTCCACCCATGGGCACGGGCCGTCCCGCGGGGTGCTTCCAGGCAATGACGTGTACCACGGGGGCCCCAGAAGAAACGCCAAGGCCCCGCTCCCGCCACGACCCTCAGGATTTTATTGTTTTTATCCGTAAAAACAATATCGGGCCGCAGGAAGGTGAAGAAGGTATGGACCGACCCGCATTCCGGGAAGAAAAGGAAGGGACGCTCCCGGGGCCAGCGAACGCACCCCATGAGCCCCATCATCCGGTCCCAAAAGGAGGTCGCCTTGAAAACGCCCTTCAGCCGTTCCGGCCTCAAGGACGCATGAATTGCAGCAGGATGGGCCCGAAAATGATCAGGAATGTCACGGGCATGATGAAGAGGACCAATGGGAACAGGAGCTTGACCGGCATCTCTTGGACGGCCTTTTCGGCGCGTTGGGATTGCTTGTCCCGCAGGGTCCCGGCCAACCGACGCAAGGTCCCTGCGACCCCCGTCCCGAACCTCTCCGCGTGGATGACGCTGGAGGTAAAAAGGGAAAAGTCGGTCAAGGAAAGCCTCAGGGCCGCCGATCCCATCGCCTCTTTTCGGCTCGAACCCGCACGGGTCTGCTCCAGGATCTCGCCCAGCTCGGTCGCCAAGGGACCGGTTCCGGCATGACGGACATATTGGTCCATGCCCTGCTCCAAGGAAAGGCCGGCCTCCGAGCAGAGCGAAAGGACCTCCAAGGCGTTCGGAAGTTCGATCAGCACCGCCCTTTCCCGGGCCAGGGCTTTCTCCCGGAGCCACAGGAACGGATAAAAAGCTCCCAATCCAAAGGCCAGGGTGGCCAGCAACCCGCTATCGGATAGGAGATAAAAAAAGGAACCACCCCCGAAGGCGGCCAGGGCCTGGTAGGCCATGACCTGGGTCGCTGTCCATTCCGCCTTCCTGGACCGGCGGATCCAATCTCCCAAGGATCGGTGATGATCCCGCAACAAGGGAAGGTCCACCCATCGGGAAAGCCAGCCTTCCAGGACGGGCAGGAGCGAGGCCAAGGGGACCCGGCGAACACGGGTTGTCCGGGCGGTCCGTAGCCGGGCCTCGTTCCGCGTCCGGTCGAATCTCTCCAGGCCCGTTCGAGCCAGCCCATAGCCCCCATAACCGATGGAAAGGGCGCAAAGGACCATTAAAAGCGATGCCATTTCAAACCTCCAGCCGGAGCAGCTGGCGGATCCAAAGGAAACCCGCAGATTCCAACAGGACAGCGGCCAGGAGAATGCCCCACCCCAGCTTGTCGGTGAAAAGCGGCATCATCATGGTCGGATCCATCAGGAAAAAAACGGCCCCCAGGAAAAAGGGAAGGCTCCCCATCAAGAGGCCGGAAAGACGGGCCTGGGCCGTCATGGCCTTCATGCGCCGGAGGATCCTCGCCTTTTCCTCCATTCCGTCCAGGAGGACCTCCAATAGCCTTGTCAAATTGGCCCCGGTCCTCCGGGAAATACGATAGGCCTCCACAAAACGCTGGACCGGGTCCAGGCCCCTCAAGCGCAAGGCCATTTGCGACAGGGCATCTTCCGGGGAGGAACCCAATTCGATCTCGGAACAGACGCGCTTCCATTCATCCGCCAAAGGCGCGGGCGTTTCCTCGGAAAGGTAAAGAAGTGTTTGGGGGATCGTCTGACCGGTCTTGAGGGCTTGGATGGCCATCCCCAGGGATTGGGGAAAAAGATCCTCGATGACCTGGGACCGCCGGCTCAGGTCCCATCCCATTTTCCAGCGGGGACCCCATTTCACGGCCGTCCAAACGGAGCCGATCACCAGGAGGGACCAAACACCCAGGTCCAGATCCACAAGGACCGCGATCACCAGTCCGGCCAGCGCCGCCACCGACCAAAGGACATCACGGCGGGAAAGCTTGAAAGTTCCTTTCCATAAGGGTCCTCGGGGAGCTTTTCCCCGGGGATCATTCCCCGCAATCCTCCGGGTCAGGTTCAGGGTCGCCGAAAAGATGAAAGCCCCAAAGCCCATAGCCGCCAGGGCCAAAAGGGCCGGAACCAGCCGATCCATCATGGGGTAACGCTCTTTTCCCGCTCAAAAGTTTCTTTTTCCACGATCTGCTGGAGCGATTCCTGGGCCTGGGTCTTGAGGAACGGGTCCTGGGATGCTGTGATCAAATGGTGCAATTGGGTCTTGGCGTTCTTCAGGTCCTGCAGTTTCAAGTAAGAATTCACGATCGAGAACTGGGCCGCATCCGCCATGGGATCCTTGGGGAATCGGTCGACCACGTTCTGAAAGCAATCCAAAGCTTCCGTGACCTTGTCCTCCAAAAGAAGACAGAGCCCGATCTGGAAGAGCGCATAGGATTCCCATCGTCCTGTCCCGGATGCGGTCAGGAGCTTCCGGTATTCCTTCGCGCTGGTCTGGTAATGGCCCTGCCAGAAGTGGCAATCCGCCAAGGCCTTTTGGCCTTCGACCGAAAGGAAGCCGGATGGGAAGGTCGCGACCAACGGGCGCAAGGGGACCCGGGCCCCTCCCAGATCACCTCTCCCGACCATCTGGGTGTAGGTCTGCAAGAAAAGGGCCTCGTTCTTGGCAGGGCCCGCCGCCAATTGCCCCGACGCGTCTTTTTCCAAAGCCAAAGCTTCGTCGTAACGGCCTTGGCGCAGGGACTCCTTGATCCTTTCGAGCGGGGCAGCTTCCAACTGGGTTGCGGGCGAAGGGGCCTGATGGCACCCCCCCAGGAGCAGCGTCATGAAAGCGACTAAATAAAGGTTCTTCATGGGTCCCCTCCGTCCTGTCGAAAGAATCCGCAACTCCCGTCGGTTACATTTGTTCCGGCGCCGAGACCCCCAAGAGTGAAAGGGCGTTGTGGATCACCCGGCTCACCCCCCGCGCAAGTCCCAGGCGGGCCGAGGAAAGGTTTTCCTCGCTGTCCAAGACACGGTGTTTACTGTAATACAGGTGGAAATCCGCCGCCAGGGTCTGCAGGTAGATGATGATCCGGTGTGGTTCATAGGCCCGGGCACTGTCCGCGACCCACTTGGGGAACTCCAGGAGCTCCCGCATGAGGAGTTTTTCCTCAGGCTCCACCAAAAGGGCGAACTGGGCCGGTTCCGTCGCCGGGCGCCTTCCCCGATCCGCGCCCTTGCGGATTAGGCTGCAGATGCGGGCATGGGCATATTGGATGTAGAAGACCGGATTTTCTTCGGTCTGCTTTTTGGCCACTTCGATGTCGAAGTCCAAATGGGTATTGGCGCCCCGCATCAGGAAGAAGAACCTGGCCGCGTCCCGTCCGACCTGGTCGAGAAGTTCCTCCATGGTCACGAACTTCCCTTCCCGCTTGGACATCTTCACCTTTTCCCCGCCGGAGAGGAGGCTCACCTGTTGGGCCACCAAAACCTCGAAACGATCGGGAGCGAACCCGAGGGCTTGATGGGTGGCCTTCATACTGAGGATATGGCCATGGTGGTCCGGGCCCATGATGTTGACCACCCGGTCGAAGCCACGGCCCAATTTATCCAGGTGATAAGCGATGTCCGCCACGATATAGGCCGGGATCCCATTGCTCTTGATGAGCACCTCATCCTTGGGGCCCCCGAACTCGGTGGCCTTGATCCAGACCGCCCCGTCCTTCTCATAGGTCAGCCCCATGGACTTCAATTTCTGGAAGGCCCTTTGGACCAGGCCCGTATCGTGCAACCCACGCCGCTCGGAGAACCAACGGTCGAACTGGACCCCATAGCGCTCCAGGGAAGCCCTTTGTCCGTCCACCATCCGGTCCATGCCCCATTCCCCCAGGAATTGGGGATCGTGAAGCTTTGGATCGGAAGCGGGAAATTGGCCCAGCGCCATCCGGGCCAGGTCGTCCATATAGGCGCCTTGATAACCCCCCTCCGGGGCCTCTTGATGGGTTCCTTGGGCGCGGCTCAGGGCAGCGGCCAGGGACTCCCCGAAAAGGCGGGCCTGATTGCCCGCGTCGTTGATGTAGTATTCGGTGGCAATCCTGCCGCCCGAAGCCTGGACCAACTTCCGGATGGCATCCCCCAGGACCGCCGCCCGGGCATTGACCACGTTCAAGGGCCCGGTCGGGTTCGCCGATACGAATTCCAGTAAAAGGTGCCAGTCCTTGAGCTCTTGGTTGGACCCATATCGGTCCCCCTCCTGGATCAAGGCCGCCAGCCGGGACTGAAGGGCCGAGGGCTTCAGCCAGAGGTTCAGGTAACCCGGGGGGGCCACTTCCGCCTTTTCAATGAGCGAAGGGTCCCATTCGGTCCTTGCGAGCAGGTCCTTGGCGATGACGAGCGGGTTTTGGCGGAGTTTCTTGGCCAACGACATGGCCAATGGGGTGGAAAGATCCCCGTGGCCCGCGTCCTTGGGCTTTTCCAACGTGATGGGCAAGGCTTCCTGTCCCAGGGCCTGGAGGCCCTTTTGGAGGGAAGCGGTCAGCGAATTTTGGATGCCGAAGATGTCCTGGTTCAAGGGTTCAGGGTCAGCAGGTTCTTGTAGATCAAGGACCGCATTTTGAGCTCCACCGATTCCAGGTCGCTCTTACGTCCCTCGAACATTTCCCGGATGATCTTCTCGATCTCCAAGGATGGCGCGGGAAGGAACTCGATCTGGCGGTCCCCACCCTGGTCCGACGTGACATGGACCAGGCCCATCCCGGCGAAGGTCTGAAGCTTTGCCTCTAGGGCGTCCTCCGGGAAGGAGATCAACTCGGCGATGGAGGACATGGAGAACCGGGACCCCTTGACCTGGAGCCAGACCCCCAGCAGGATCCGGGAGGTCGTGTTGGCGAAGAGCTTCTTGAATTTATTTCTTTCCGTGACGATCTCGCTCACGCCACTTCTCCTTCAATTTCGGGAAGTCCTTCCCCACCACGATGACCGCATCCACGCCGGGGATGGGCGTCGCCAACCCCTCCACCCGGGAAGCGTCCAGCCCCAGGCGGTCCAGGACCTCCTCCAGGGCCGGGGAACTGGAAAGGTTCGTCCGTAAAAGGGTCCGGGGATAGCGGAAATTGTCGGCGTTCCCGGTCCCGACCACTTGGGCATGGACACCCTTCAATCGGCGGGCCACCCAATCGGCGGCACCCGTTATACCACAACCATTTTGGATTTCCACAAGCAGAAGGGAAGGTGCTGGAGCCGTCGTCCCCACGGTCGGCGTCGGCTTGGACGCCGGCGCGGAAGCCTGATCGGACGGCGGGACCATGCCCGGGGCCGGGGGCGCGGGTCGGGGACCGGTGGCCAGGTAGGAACGGTCCGCCCAGGTCAGGTCATCGAATTCGTCGTCCGGCCCATGCCCCCGGAGTCCCTTCTCCCAGAAGGCGGGCCAGGCATCCTCGACCGCGGGAAGGCCAATAACGGCATGGAAGCGGCCCAGACCCTTCGCAAAACCCTCCAATCGTTCCGCATCGCCGCTCTTGAGGACTTCCATCGCGGTCTTTTTTTGGCCGGCATCCAGTTGCACCGGATCGACCTGCGGCCGTCCGGGCCCCAAGGGGACCTGGACCCGGAAGGCTTCCGGTATCTCGGCGTCACGCAGGACAAAAAAAACAAGGGGTGCCTGGGACCGGAAGGCGAGGAAACACCCGGCCAGGACGGCCGCCCCGATGAGATAGCCCCAGATCTTCGCTCTCACGTTCCACTCCCGATGAAGAAGTTATAGGTCTCCAGCAACCGGGGATGGACGACCCTGCCATTCCCCATCAAATGCCCGATGGTCATCCTGCATTTCAGCGTCACTGCGCCCGCCAACCCCCGGTGAGCCGCGGCCCGCGCCCGGTCCACGCCCGGAAAATGCCGTCCGGGTTCGATGAAATCCGCCACGAAGATCACCTGGGCCACCGGCGCCATGCCGGGACTCCCGAGGGTATGGCAACGGATGGCCTCCAGGATCTCCCGGTCACGGATCCCCCAGATCTCCCGGGCCAACCCCACTCCCGCATGGGGGTGCCAGAGGGCCGGGATCCCTTCCTCCCCGGGATCCATTCTTCCCCGGCTCTTCCCCACCCAGCGGAGCAGGAGGGTGCGGTCCATTTCCTTGGCGCTGTCATGGAGCCAAGCCGCCCAAAGGGCCTTGGGGACCGAAAGACCCGAACGGCGGGCCAAGCGGGCTGCGGTCCGGGCGACGCCCTGGATATGGCGGAACCGGCCGGGGCCGACCCGCGCCTTCACCCAGCGGACCACCTGGGGTCCCGGGGCGGCCTCAGCCATAGATCCCGGTATAGGCGATGCCCCGGATGATGGTGCGCTGGAAGAAGAGCAGCAGGATGACCGAAGGAATGGTGGCCAGGGTCAAGGCCGCCATGACCACGTTCCAAGGCTCCCCGGTGTCGATCAACTTTTGCACCCCCAGGACCAGGGGATAGTAATCGGGGTTGTTCAGGACGATCAAGGGCCAGAAGAAGCTGTTCCATGTCGTCACAAAGGAAAAGATCGCCAGGATGGCCATGATGGGCCCGGTCATGGGAAGGATGAAACGGATGAAGACGCGGGTCTCGCCGCAACCGTCGATGCGGGCGGCGTAGAGGATCTCATTGGGGATGGAGTCGTAGAAATCCTTCAGCACGATGATGCTGAAGGCGCTGAAAAGGCCGGGCAGGATCAAGGCCCAATAGGTGTTGATGAGGTTCACGTGATGGACCCCCGGGCCGAACGGGAAATATTTCATGATCAGGTAAAGGGGGATGACCAGGACCTCGACCGGTACCATGAGGCTCGTCATGAAGAGCAGGAAGATGCCGCTGGCGAAGGGGACCCGCAGCTTGGTCAGCGCATAGGCGGCCATGGAGCAGACCAGCAGTTGGCCCACCACCACGCAGACGCAGATGAAGAAACTGTTGAGGAAATAACGGTCGAAGGCCACCAGTTTGAAGGCCTGGAGGAAGTTGTCCAATCCGAATTGGGCCGGCAGGTAAGTCTGCGGCGTGGAATAGATCTCCGCCGGGGTTTTGAAGGCCCCCAGCACCATCCAGAGGACCGGCAACATGACCA
Organism: bacterium; assembly: GCA_035549195.1. Lineage (NCBI taxonomy): Bacteria > bacterium. Next base: position 15,014 of record DASZRK010000063.1, on the reverse strand, counting down.
CCACCGCCCCGGCGACCAGCAACAAGGTCCCGAGCAGGATCATCAATCTCACCGAGGCCTTCTTCCTGTCCTGGTGGGAAAAGAGTCCCCGGCTGGCCGGGGGCGCCTTGGTTTTTTCGAAAACGACCGGACCGTTCTCCATGGTTCCCCCTAGCGCGAGACTTGTTTGATCTGGACGAAACGAACGAAGGTGAAGGCGAAAAGGGCCCCGAACATCAGCATGGCCATGGCCGAGGCATAGCCCAGGTCCATGCTCCCGAAGGCCGTCTTGTAGATGTAGGTCCCGATGACCTCGGTGGCGTGCATGGGCCCGCCATTGGTCATGACATAGACCTCGGTGAAGATCTGGAAGGTCATGATCACCTGGATGATGGACAGGGTCCACATGACCGGCACCAGGTAAGGGAGGGTGATGGAAAAGACCTTCTTCTTCAAGCCTGCCCCGTCCAATTCGGCGGCCTCATAGAGCTCGTCGGGCAGGTTCTGGAGCGAAGCGAAGTAGATGAGCATGAACCAACCCGTGTTCTTCCATACGAACATCAGGACGATCGAGATCAGCGCCCACTTGGGGTCCGAGAGCCACCCCACCGGCGGCTGGCCCAGGGCGCCCAGGATGGAGTTCAAGACCCCGAAGCCTTCATCGAAGATCCATTTCCAAAGATTGGCCGCCGGCACCACCGGGATCACGTAAGGGATCAGGTAAAGGAACTTCAACAGGCCCTTCCCGCGGGTCACCTCATTGAGCAGGATCGCCAGGAAGATCGGCGGCCAGAATCCCAGGATGATGGAGAGCAGGGTGAAATAGACCGCGTTGACCACCGTCTGCCAAAAAAGAGAATCCTGGAGGGCCCGCTCGTAATTGGCCCAGCCGACCGATTGACTGTGCCCCAACGGGTTGAAATGGCTCAAGCTGATCTGGAAACCCTGGATCATGGGGTAGAGATAGAAAATGACGAACAGGACCAGGGCCGGGAAAAGGAACCAGAAGGATTGGGCCCGGTAGCTGAAAGGGTGCCAGGCCGCCCGGCCAGGCCGGATGGGCTTATCCGGTTCGATCGGTTTGTCGAAGATGGAGGCGACCTTCCGGCGGTCGCGGATCTTCCCCGTCTCCTGGCGCTTGCGGATCAAGGCCTTGGCCCGGTCCTCGACGGACTCATTGGCCTCGCCCTTCAGGAAAGTGGCCTGTTCCAGGGCCTCGGAGGTCTTCTTTTCCCCGACGGGTTCCCCGGATCCCATCCCCAATTGACGCATCAGTTCATCCCGGGTCTTGTCGTCATCCCGGGTCGGGACATCCTCGATCTCGAGCCCCAAGTCGCCCTCATGGTCCTGGGGCACCTCGGGGATCGGGACCTTTTTGTCCTTCTGCTCATCGTCGTCATAGATCGAAAAGGGCTTGAAGTCAGCCATTCCCAAGGTCTCCTAACCGTGGGCCTTCCATCCCCTTTTTCAGGGAGTGGCCGGCACCTTGGCGAAAATATCCCGGTCCGCTTGCCGGGCGAAGCTCAATAAAAGGGCCCGTGGATCGGCCTCCGGGTCCAAGAGGATGTTCTGCAGGGGGTCGGAGTCCAAAAGGTCCCGGACCTGCGGCCACCCGTTCACATGGGGCTCGAACTTGGCCATGTTCATGGAATCGGCCACCATCTGGAATTCAGGTAGATTATTGACCTGGGCCGAAGGGCTGAAGGCCCCCGGGAAGATCACCATCCCCAATTCCCGCATCCGGGTCCACTTCCATAGTTGGTTGACGGGGGAAAGGTCGAATTCGATCCATTTCCAAGCCGCCTTCTTCCGATCCTCGTCGGCGGTGGAATTGATGACATAGACGTTCCCCCCCAGGTGCGCGGCCTTCCCTGCGGGGCCCGCCGGCAAGGGGGCGATCCCGATGGTCTTGGGGTCGATCTTGTAACGACTGATCAAGGGCGGCAATTGGTTCGCCACCCCGAACATCATGGCCACCTTGCCCAGGGCGAAAAGGTGGAGCAACTCGGGTTCCTGGATGAGCACGTCGGGCTGGAGGACATTGTCCTTGAACCGCAGGTCCTTCCAGAATTGCAGGGCCAGGACCGCCGGCGCCTCCGCGAAGGCCGCCCGCGGCTTCCCGTTCTCCATGCGGATCATCTCCCCGCCCGCCTGCCAGACGAAGTCCTGGAAATACCAGGTCTTCGGGATGAGCCCCAATCCATATTGGCCGGCGTTACGGTGGGTCAGTTTGCGTGCATCGGCCTGCAGGTCGGCCCAGTTCGCAGGAGGCTGGTCCGCAGGGATGCCGGCTTCGGTGAAAAGGTCCTTACGGTAGAAAAGAAAAAGGAAGTTGGTGTCCGAGGGGACCCCATAAAGATGGCTTCCCACCTGGGTGCTTTGCCACATGGTGGGGGGCATGAAATCCTGCTGGGACCAATTCTGCATATAGCTGTCGATGGGCTCCAGGAACCCCAGGGAGGCCAGGGTCTGGATGGCGCCCGCCCAGACCTTCACCAGGTCCGGACCCTTCCCGCCCGCCATGACGGTGATGAATTCCTCGGGCTGGTATTCCCGCTCGACCCCCTCGACCGCGATCCCCGGATTCTCTTTCTCGAACCTTTGGACCTCCTCCTCCCAAAGCTGCCGGTCCAAGGGCAGGGACTTGGGGGGCATGTTCCAGAGGGTCAGGTGGACCTGCCCGTCAGGGGGCCGGTGGTTCTGTTGGATGAAAAATTGGCTCAGACCGAAGAAAAGACCGGCGGCAAGGAGGATCAGAAGGACGTTCTTCATGGAAAGGACCGGCCTCCGGTTGGGTGGATACCGGGCATTTTAACAGAATCGCGGGGTCCGGGGGGGCGATTCGCTCCTTCAGTGCAAGGTCGTCAGGGAGATCACGACCCGGCGGTCCGGGTCCTCGGAAAGGGGCGTCGTCCCCTTCTTGGTGGAATCCTTATCGGCGTACCCCACCGCGAAAACGGCGGACTCCGGGACACCCAGGTTCTTCACCAGGTATTTCTTTACCTCCACCGCGCGGGCGTGGGACAGGGTCAAAAGATCCCCGGTCTCCGAGGAGGATGCGTAGCCTTTCACCACCAACAGGCTCTTGTTCATGTATTCCTTGATGGAACCGGCCGCTTTGTCCATGTCCTTTCGGGCGTAATCGGTCAGTTGGGAGCTTTGGGCGTTGAAATAGAGGGTCGTCAGGTTCAGCGTCAGTTGCTCCTGGTTGGAAGGGGGGCGATAGTCCACTTGAAATTCCACCGGATCGCTCTCACCCTTGTTCCCCGCCTTGTCCGTCGCTTCCAGCACCGCGCTCACCAAGGCCCCGGGTTTGACCGTTTGGCCGTTCGCATCGGTCCCGTCCCAGGTCTCGCTCTCGGGCGGTTGCCCGCTTCCATGGAAATCCTTGACCACCCTGTCGTCCTCGTCGCTCAGAACGAGCGTCCAATTTTCGACGCCCGAAAGGTCGGCGACATCCAAGGTGTATTTTTGCGGCGTCTTGTCCGACGGAGCCAGCCAGGTATTCTCCGCCTTCAAAGCGACCTCGGGCGGCGTGGAATCCAGCGTGAATTGGAGCGCGTCGCTCTTGAGGTTGTTCCCCGCCAGGTCTTGGGCCGTCAGGAGGGCCATGTATTTGCCGTCCTGGGCGGCGTGGTTGTTCAAGTCCTTGCCGTTCCATTTCAGGCTCTTGGGGAGCTTCCCTTTGCCCTGCTGTTGGTGGACCACCTTTTGGGTCGAGGAATCGCTGATCTCGAAATCCCAGCCCTGGACCGCGGCAGAACCGCCCGCGTTGACCGAAAGGGTCAGTTCCTTCTTTCCTCTTTTCTTCAAGAGCGGGGAAAAATAGGGATCGTCCAAGGCGATCTCGAACTTCGAGCGTGGAAGGAGGATATCGACCGTTTGGGAATCATCGGAAAGCATCTCATTTTTCTCGTTAAAGGTCCTCAGAACGATGGAATAGCGGCCCTCGGGGACAGGCTGTCCCGAATCATCCGTGCCGTCCCATAGGAATCCCGGCAGCAAACTGCCCGTGCCTCCCAATTCCCTTAAAGGTCTTTCATCCTGCCCCTGGATGAGGACCACCCACCGGGCGACACCCGGCCCCGTCTTGCCGGGGAACTTCACCCACGTGGTCTTTTGCCGCCCTGCCGGGGAGAAGACCTTGGGATCCACTTCGATGGACATTTTCCGTAAAGGAACGCCCGAAATCGGCTTGCCGACCTGAGTGGCGCCCCGCGTCAGGTCCTCCGAAGGCCCCAAAGTGATGGTGGAGGATGCTTCCGTGCGGGATCCCGGCACGGTCCCGGTCGGTTTGAACAATTCCCCGAAACGATAGACCAGGGACGAGAACAGCCCGATGTCCCCGCTTTGGGGGGCAGCGGTCAAGGCCAAGGTCACTTCAAAAGGTTGGGCGGGATGGTAACCGGCCCCCAAAGTGAAATAGCCGTCCGCATCAAAAGGATCGTCATAACCGATTCGGCCCGAGAATTGCCTTTCCTCGAAGAAATGCTCCACACCGAACCGCAGCCGGTTGTGCAGGGGAGTGTTCTGGAGGGTCTGGTCCACGATCTGGAAATCGGCCTCCACGCGGGTATCGGGAATGTTCTGGTAGGCGACCCCCAAGAGGAAGGTCCTGGGCAGGGTCAGGTCGTAACTGTTCCCGAAGCGGACCTCGGTACTGAGGTCCTGGATGGCCAGCGCGAAGGAGGCGATGGTCCCTTCGGGCCTTCGAAGATCGTAGGCGATCCCCAAGTCCAACCCCAGTCCGCTTCCTGGCATCACATTGGCCCCATTGAGGTCGGAGAGGGAAAGCACCTTCAAGTTCAACCCGAAAAAGAGGTCCCGGGCCGTATTAAGCGGCATGGCCACGGTCCCGATGTAGGTGGTCCTTGAAAAAGGCTGGTTCGGAAAATCGCTGAACTGGGAGAGAGCGAAGACCGTGCCGTCGGTCATGGGGTAAAGAACGGAAGTGTTCAGGAAAAGATCGGGACCTTGGGTGCCCAACCCCAATTGGGCCATGGGCTCGTTGGCACGGGCGACCCCGGCGGGGTTCAGGGAGATGGCATGGGTGCCCCCGACCACGGCCGAATCGGCTTGGCCCATGCCTAGGCTGTAGGCATCCTGCTGGGCCTGGGGGGACAAAGCGAATGAGGGCCCGGCGAACAAGGCGAGGCCCCATAGGAAGGTAAGGTGTGGGAAAGGTGTCTTTTTCATGATCGGCTGCCAAGGCTCCAAAAGGCGGATCGATCCGCCCATGCGTCATTCGGTGGCTCATTATAGTGGGTTTAACGAAAAGAGAATGCTTTAAGCCTGGGAGAGCTTACCACCGAAAAGGGAGAAAAGCGGTCCCTCGCCTTGTTCCCTACTAGATGTTGTACTGGGAATTGCCAAAATCTTTCAGGTCAGTAAATTCGACCGAAGAAAAAACTGGATCAACCTCACCGTAAATGATTCCCCAGGTCGTAAAGGGTGGCGACCAGGAAAGCCTTGAGAAAATAAAGGATCAAAATGACGATCATGGGTGAAAGGTCCACCCCATGGAGACGCCAAGGCGGAAGGATGCGGCGGACGGGACTCAGAACAGGTTCCGTGACCGCGTGAATGAACCGGACCAACCCGTTGTAGGGATCGGCGTTCACCCAGGAGATGACCACGCGGAAAATAATGACCCAGATATAGAGGAAGATGACCCCGCCCAGCAATTGGGCCAAGGCATAAAAAAGGTTCCCGAGAACGAACATGGTCAATCCCTCCCTTGCGGGGTCACCAGGACCCATGTTTTCTTGTCCGTGTCCAGGTATTTCTCCGCCACACGCCGAACATCCTTCAAGGTGACCTTCTGGATCTTCCCCGGGACGAGGGCGAGGGTCCCCGCCCCATGCCCGGCCATTTCATAGCGGGCGTAGGAAAGCAGTTGGGATCGGTTGGATTGCAGCCCCATCTTGAAAAGTCCCGCCATATAGGTCTTGGCCCTTTCCAATTCGGCCTGTGTTATGCGCCCGGTCCACAGATCGAAGAGGACCCGCTCCATCTCGGCGCGGGCCGAATCCGCCTTGGATGGATCGCATCCGATATAGATCTGATAGATCCCGGCCCGGGCGCCGGCGTCATGGGAAGCATAGACACTGTAGGCCAAGCTCCTTTTTTCACGCAATTCCAAGAAAAGCCGTCCCCCCATTCCGTTCAAAAGGGTGTTCAAGACCCGGAAAGGGAAATAATCGTCCGAACGGAACGAGGGCGCCGAAAGTCCCAGGACCAAATTGGATTGTTGGGTCCCCTGCCGAAAGCGCAAGGTCCTGGATGCCACATCATGATGGCCCCCGTCCCTTCCGGGCCTCCCAGGCTTGCGGCGGCCCCGCGGATCGGTTTCCAGGAGTTTCAAGAGTTTTTCCGGCTCCATATCCCCTACCGCGAACCATGTCAGCGGTTTCTTCTTGATGAACCGATGGTGCCAATCACGCATCGCTACCGAACCGATCTTGGAGAGGGTCTCGGGCTCTCCGAGAGGAGCGTGGGCATAGGGCGTTCCTTGGAACGTCAAGAGATCGGATTGAAGGAGGGCATATTCCGCCGGATCGTCCTTCAACCGGGCGACAGCCGCCATTTGCATCTTTCGCTCCTTGGCCGTTTCCGAGGGGAGGAAGGCCGGGTCCCGCAGGGTTTCCCGGAAGAGTTCGTAAGCCCTCTCGAATTGCGGTACCAGGCAATCCAAGGTCAGGCCCCAATAATCCTTATCCATGGAGGCGTCCAAATGAGCCCCCAGACTCTCGATACGGTGGGAGAAAATGTCATGGGAAAGTCGGCTGGTTCCTTTGAGAAGGCATTTGGTCATTAAGGAGGTGATCCCATAGACTTCGGGCCTTTCCTCACTGAACCCGCCCGGAACGAACGCCCCCAGCGAGACCAAGGGAAGCGACTTTCGGCGCCGGAACCAAAGGGTTTCGCCGTTGCGAAGCACAATCTTGGCCGGGCCATCCGGGCTTCTTTTCACCGCCTTCCGGGGACGGTTTTTGGGGGAGAGCGCTTTCTCCAGCACCCCTTCCCAATGGGCCCGGTCACCTTTCGGGGCTTGGCCTTTCGGATGATAAATGAGGAGCGATGCCCGGACCGCTGTCAGATAGCGTCGCCCCACCCGGGTGATGTCCTTTTCTGAAACCGCATCCAAGGCTCGCAGGAAGGCTTCTTCCTTCTCATAGCCTCCCTGCAATTCCCAGAAACCGAGGGTCTTTGCCTGGCCATCCACGTTTTGCTTTTCGAAAACTTTTGAGGATTTAATACGATTTTTCACCTTTTCCAATTCTTGCGGCGGAAGAGGCCCCTCCAGGAGCCGGTCGATCTCCGCTCCAATACCCGATACGCAATTTTCGAGCCGCGAGGAGTCCGTCAGGGCCTGGAACACCAAAGCCCCACCGTATTTTCCGGAGAAATGCTCGCTGGCCACATCGTCGGCATCCTGGGTCCTTTCGCGCAAGGAAAGATTGAACCGGCTCGAGGCCCCATCCCCCAAAAGTGCCGCCAGGATCTCCAGGGGCGCCGAATCAGGGTGTTCCAGGGCAACGGTCGGGAACCCGACCGATAGGTAAATCTGCTGGACTTCCCCCTCCTCCAAACGCAGCTTCAATCCGGCCGGTTCGTTATCGGATGCCGTCCGACGCACCGGCGGCAGGACCTTCCCCTTTCGACCCCACTGGGCCGCTACCCAGCGTTGGACCTTGGACGCTTCCACGTTCCCTACGACTGAGATCACCATATTGGCTGGAACATAATGATGGTCATAATAACGCTTCAGCCTCTCTCGGGGCACCGCTCGAAGGATCTTGAGGTCGCCAATGACCGGCCAATGATAGGGATTCTTTCGGAACAGCATTCCCAGGAGTATCTCCCAGGACCAGCTCCAGGGATCGTCACGGCGCATCCGCATCTCTTCGAAGACCACCTCCTTTTCCTTCGCCAATTCCTTGGCGTCGAAAAGGGAGTGCTGGTAGGCGTCGAATTCGATATCAATGGCCTTTTGGACCTGTTCGCTGGGAAGGACCACATAAAAACAAGTGTGCTCGTAACTCGTGAAGGCGTTCAGGTAGCCGCCGGCCGCCTCGACCTGGCGGGAGATCTCCCCGACCCCCCTTTTCCGGGTACCCTTGAAGATCATATGTTCGATCAGGTGGGCCATTCCCCGTTCATCCGGCCTTTCGTCGACGGAACCGGCTTCGACCCAAAAGTTCAGGGCCACCACAGGAGTGTTCGGCTCTTCCTTCACCAGGAGGGTCGCTCCATTCTTGAACTTGAACCGTGTCACGGCGCCCGGAGCGGGGATCGATTTTGATGGCATTGATTACAAACCTTTCCTTTTAAGGAACGGATTATTAGGAAAACAACGAAGGGATCATGCCTAAGGTAAGGAAAAGAACGCAGGGGTTCAAGGATGGGAGAGGATGCTGACCAGGCCCCGAAGAGCTCTGGGACTCTAAAAAAGTGGTGCGCGCCCCAACAGGCACTACACCAACCCTTTTTCATCGAAAGCCGACGGCTTTCAATATCGAACAATGAGAGTTGGTGCGGAAGGGGGGAGTTGAACCCCCATGAGGTTGCCCCCGCTAGCACCTGAAGCTAGTGCGTCTGCCAGTTTCGCCACTTCCGCAAGATCATCTGGCTTGTCTCAAAAGGCCCCGTAGTATAAATTGACATCCGAGAACCTGTCAAGCAAGGCCCCCTTCCCCCTCGCTTCCCCCCTCGTTCCAAATAAAATACTGAAGATCGCTCCATGCTTTTTTCATGAAAGAAGAAACATTTGTCGAAGAAACACAGTCACAAAAATTCGAATTCCCGTAAACGCAAGGGACCCAGGCCCCCGCGGCAACACCAAGGCCCGCATTCTCGCCACCACTCGAAGGGCCACAAACCCTCGGGTCCTTCGCAAAAAAAGGGTGCCCACCTGCTGGAAGGCCGTGTCCAAGCCAATGAGAAAGGCTTCGGCTTCTTCATCCCGGCTGACGGGAGCGAGGACGCCTTCGTTCCGCCCCGCTTAATGAACGGCATTATCGACGGGGACCTGGTCAAAGCCGATGTCCGGATCGACAGCTATAAGCCCGGGAAATTCATCGTGGAAAGCCTCGAACTCGTCAAACGGTCCCACAACACCGTGGTCGGGACCCTTTTCAACGAGCAAGGACAGACCTTCCTGAAACCCGACGACACACGGTTGCCGGTGGCCAAGGTCGAAAAGGGCCCCATTCCCCCCGTCGAGGGTCAAAAAGCCGTGCTTCGGATCAGCCAATGGCCCGGGGAGGGCCGCCGCCTGATGGCGGGCCGGCTGGAGGAGCTTTTGGGCTTCCCCGGCGCGCCCGGCGTCGACATCAAGAGCGTCATCCGCAAATATGAATGGCCGGAAAGCTTCCCCCAATCCGTCATGGACCAGGTCGCCCGCTTCCCCGCCGATCCCGGTCCGGAGGACTGGGAGGGCCGCATGGACCTGCGCCACCTGCCCATCCTGACCATCGACGGCAAGGACGCCAAGGACTTCGACGACGCCATTTCCCTGGAGCGCCTGGCCAACGGTCGCCTCCGGTTGGGGGTCCATATCGCCGACGTTTCCCATTATGTTTCCGAAGGAACGCCCCTGGACGTGGAGGCCTTCGCCCGCAGCACCAGCCTCTACCTGGCCGACCGGGTGCTCCCCATGCTCCCCCAAGCCCTGTCCGACGGACTTTGTTCCCTGCGGGAAGGTGTCCCCCGCCTGACCGTCAGCGCCTTCCTGACCTATACCGCCCAAGGCCAATTGCAGGGGACCGAGTTCCGCAACACCGTCATCCAAAGCGGACGGCGGGGCATCTATGAAGAGGTCCAGGCTTTCCTGGATGGGAAGGCCACGCCCGAGATCAAGTCCAAATACGAACCCTTTGCCGCCACCCTCCAGGACATGCTCCATTTGTCCCGGGCCATCCGGAAGGAACGCGAGCGGAAAGGTTCCCTGGATTTCGATTTCCCGGAAGTGCGGGCCATCATCGAGAACGGCAAGATCGTGGGCGTCCAGCAGAAGGAACGCCTGGAGACCCACCGGCTCATCGAGGACTTCATGGTCTCGGCCAACGAGGCCGTCGCCACCTTCCTGGACGGCAAGAACTTCCCGACCCTCTACCGCATCCATGAGCCGCCCGAGGCCCGGGACCTGGAGGACCTGACCACCTTCCTGGACGCCTACCACATCCCCCACAAGGGCTTGGACCTCTCTACCCCCCAAGGGATGCAAAAACTCATCCGCTCGGTCCAAGGCGGGCCTTGGCAGGCCCCCGTCTCCACCCTCTCCCTCCGGTCCCTGAAACTGGCCGTCTATGCCACCCGCAACGCGGGCCATTTCGGGCTGGGCCTGGATTCCTACTGCCACTTCACGTCCCCCATCCGGCGCTACCCCGACCTTATCGTGCACCGTTCGTTGAAAAAAGCTCGGTTGCAGTCGACCCCGCCGCCTAAAAGCCGTCACCTGGACAAAATGGCCCTGCAGACCAGCGAGCAGGAACGGAAGGCCGAGAAAGCCGAGCGGGAAAGCCAAAGGATCCTTCAGTTGCGGTTCATGGAAGGGCAGGTCGGCAGGACCTTCCCGGGCACGGTGCGGCACCTCACGGCCCACGGGGCCTTCGTGGAACTGGAGGCCCTGGGAGTGGAAGGCTTCTTGCCCATGGAAAGCCTGACGGACGACCTCTATACCTTCAATGAGGGGTCGCTTTCCCTCAACGGAAAAAGGAGCCGACGCATTTTGATCGGCGATAAGATGACCGTGTCCGTGGCCAACGTGGACATGGTCCTGCAACGGATGACCTTGACGAGGATCTATGAGCGAGAGAGCACCAACACTCCAAAACCGTAAAGCCCATCACGATTATTTCATCCTGGAAAGCCAGGAGGCGGGCATCGCCCTGGCCGGATGCGAGGTCAAATCCATCCGCAACGGCAAAGCCAGCCTCCAGGACAGTTTCGCCAGGGTGGAAAAGGACGAGGTCTGGCTCTATGGGATGCACATATCCCCCTACGAACAAGGGAACCGCTATAACCTTGAGCCCACCCGGGTCCGCAAATTGCTCCTGAAACGCTCCGAGATCCAGAACCTGGCCCACCGGGTCCAGGAAAAGGGCCTCTCTATGGTCCCCATCCGCCTTTACTTCAAGCACGGCAAAGTGAAGATCCAATTGGCCATTGCCAGGGGGAAATCGGTCCGGGACAAACGGGACAAGCTGCGGGAAAAGGAAGCGAACCGGGACATCGACCGGGCGCTCAGGGCCCGCCAGAAGCGTCTCTAGGTCAGATCTTTTTGGCTTGCGCCCTCAGTTCCTTGAGGAAATTGTCTTCCGAGAGCGGATGGCTGAAGATATATCCTTGCACCGCATCACAATGATTGTTCCGCAGGAACTCCAATTGGGTCTCCGTCTCCACCCCTTCCGCCACCACGGTCAATTTCAGGCTATGGGCCAGGGCCACCACCGCATTGACGATGGCCGCGTCGTTGGGATCGGTCGTAATATCCCGAACGAAAGAACGGTCGATCTTAAGGGCCTCCAAGGGGAACCGCTTCAGATAACTCAAGGACGAGTAGCCCGTCCCGAAATCATCCAAGGAAAGTTTGATCTTCATCTTCTTCAACTCGTTCAGTGCCGAAATGGTGAAATCGGCGTTCTTCATGGCGATCGATTCGGTGATCTCCAGTCCCAGCCACTTCGGGTCCAAGCCCGTGTCGTGGAGGATCTGGGAAATAGAAGCCACCAGGTTCCGTTGTTGGAACTGGCGGGCCGATAGGTTCACGCCGATGCAAACCTTCTCACAACCCGCCTCCTGCCATTCCTTGTTCTTGGCGCAAACGTTCCGGATGACCCATTCCCCGATGGGGACGATCAGCCCCGTCTCCTCGGCCAATCCAATGAACTCCGTCGGAAAGACCAAGCCAAGGTCCGGATGCTTCCAACGCACCAGGGCTTCGGCCCCCACCAGCTTCTGGGTCTTGATCTCGTACTGGGGCTGGTAATACACGACGAATTCTTCCCGGTCCAGGGCCCGGCGCAGGCTGTTCTCCATCAAAAGCTGCTTGAAGGCGCTTACGTTCATCACCGATGCGTAGAGCTGATAGTTGTTCCGCCCCTGTTCCTTCGCCCGGTACATGGCCGTCTCGGCGTTCTTCAGCAGCAGCTCGGCGTTCTCCCCGTCCTCCGGGTAAAAGGAAATACCGATGCTGGTCGTCAGATGGAGTTCGTGGTTGGAGACCTTGAAGGGCGCGGCCAATAGTTCAATGATCTTCTGGGCATGTTGGGTCGCCTCCTCCACGCTGTTGATCTGTGGCAGCAGCAGGGTGAACTCGTCACCCCCAAAGCGCGCGATGGTCTCGCTTTCATGGAGGACCTCGAGCAACCGCTCGGCCACCGCCACCAAGAGTTTATCCCCCAGGATATGGCCCAGGGTCTCGTTGATGTTCTTGAAACGGTCCAAGTCCAGGACAATGACCCCCAACATCTGCCTGTTCCGGTGGGCCTGTTTCATCGCCTGTTCCAAGCGGTCCTTGAAAAGCATCCGGTTGGGCAGGTTCGTCAAGGGGTCGTAATAGGCCTGCCGGCGAATGGTCTCCTCCGCCCTTTTACGATCGGTAATGTCCCGGGCGATCGCCTGGACCAGTCTTTGCCCCCCCCATTCGAAAAGATGGGCGTTGATCTCCACCGGGATCTTGAGACCGTTCTTGGCCACCTGATGCTTCTCGAAACTCAAATGGTCCTGTTGAATGAGCTTTTGTAGGTGCTTGGGGATGTCCCCGGTCTCATCCTGGATGAATAATTCCTGGAAGGTCTTCCCAAGCAACTCCGACCTGGCGTAACCCAATTTGACGCATGCCACATCGTTGGCTTCCAGGATGGGACCAGGGCTCCCATCCGGCCGGATGGCGAAAAGAAAGATGCTGTCGAAGGCATTATGGAAAAGGACCCGGAACTTCCCCTCGCTCTCCAAAAGGGCCTGTTCGTTCCTCTTACGCATCAAGGCGCCCGCGAACATCTCGCCCGTGATCTTGAAAAGGGCCAAGTCCTCAGGCGTCCAGGTCTTCGCCGCCCGGGTGGTACTGAAGGTCAGGAATCCGATCAATGTTCCGGCGGTCGCCAAAGGAACCGCCACGATGGACCGGACACCCCTGCGCCCCAGGAATTCCCTTTCCGCGGAGGCTTCCGCCGGAAGCTCCTCCAAGGAGACCAATTGGATCGCCTCCCCCTGGCCCAGCTTTTCGGAGAACCACGGGAAGGAATCAAGAGAGATCCCCGAGACCTCATCGGAAAGGGGGTCCACCCCTTCCGAATACCACTCAAACGCCGGGTTCGGGCTCTTTTCTTTCTGGACGACGTACATGAAGACCCGGTCGACCCCAATGAACCGACCGATGGACCCGATCCCGTTGCGGATTCCCTCGTCGATCTGGGGCAGTGGCAGGTTGATAAAGTGGGAGGAAAGGCTTGTGATGAGCTTCTCGAATTCCATCCGTTTTTGAAGGACCCTCTCCATGGAGCGCCGTTCGGTCACGTCCACCGAGAATCCGTTCACTCCCACCACGGCTCCTTGGGCGTCCCGGACCGGGGAAAGGTGGGTATCGAAGACCAGGCCACCCGTCTCTAGGAATTCGGAGAATTCTTCCCCGGACAAGGCCCGCTTCAAGCTTTGGACGATCCCCGGATTATCGCGGTAAAGGTCGAAAGCGGAAGTGCCGACCACTTGTCCCGGCGCGAAGCCAAGACGCTTGAGGGCGCTACCCTCCGAAAGGGTGAAGATCCCATTCCGATCGATGGCGAAAAGGACCACCGGGGCCCCGGTGACAACCGTCCGAAGCCTTTCCTGACTTTCCGTCAGCGCCTTTTCGGCCTTTCGACGCTCCGTAACATCATCGACCATGATGACGCGGGCCTTTCGACCTTCGAACTCGATGGTATGGGAAATGATCTCCACATCCCGGATCTCGCCGGACTTCGTTCGATGGCGGACAATCTCATGGACCACGGAAAGTCCGTCGCGGATCTGATCAACCTTCCGCATCAACTCCCCGAGGTCCTTCGGGTCCCGGAGATCCGGCAATTTCAGGGAACGAAATTCAGCGGGGGTATATCCGTACTTCTGGACCGCCTCGTCATTGACCGCCAGGATCGAGAGATCCTCCAGGTCGTAGATCAACATGGGTTGGGGATTGCTCTGGAAAAGGAGCTTGTACTGGAGATCCTGGGACCGGAGGCTTTCCCTGAGGCTTTTCTGCTCGGTGACGTCCCGGATGATGGAAACGATCTTCTTATCGCCACCGTCCAAGAAGGCCTTGATGGTCCATTCCAATTGGAGCGGCTCTCCTGTCTTGGCCATGAAAACCCCCTCATGGCGCACAAACCCCTTCCCGCTTTTCAGGTGATGGTCCAATTTTTCCTGGATGGTCTTGCGGGTTTCAACGGAAAGGAGGTCAAAAAAAGACTCGAAGGAGGTCAACTCGTCACTGGAGAAACCGCTGATCTTGCAAAAGGTCTCGTTGGCATAAAGGACCCGGGGCGGGTCCAAGACGAGGATCCCCTCGCCCAACTCCGCCACGGCCTTCAAAAGGACGTCATCAATGAAGCTTTTCAATTGATGAGGAAGGTTCAATAGTGGCCCTTTCCGGTGCAACGGGATGGGCTAACATTTTACTACGAGCCAGGCCTTATCCATGGAGGAAATAATCAGGCTCATTCCCCGGCCGCCATTTGATATTGCAGCCGATGCCCGGCTTTTGTTCTACAGAAAGCGGCTTTCCGGCCAAGGCGCCATCCAAGGCGGCCCGGAGGTCATTTCCCGTAACAGGAACCTGGTTTTTGGGACGGCTGTCATCCAGCTGACCCCGGTAGATCAGTTTCCGGTCCCGGTCGAAAAGATAGAACTCAGGGGTACAGGCGGCGCGGAAAGCCTTGGCAGCATCCTGGGAAGCATCGAAAGCCAAGGGGAAATTCAAGCCCAAGGTCTCCCCCATTGTCTTGAGGTTTTCCGGGGAATCATCCGGGTGGGTCCCAGGATCATTGGAGCTGATA
>DASZRK010000062.1 GCA_035549195.1 bacterium | reverse complement strand
ATGCGCTTGGGGTCCTTGTTCTCTTTCTCGATGGAGGCGAGACGGGGCCGCCAGTCGGCCTTGATGGCCGCCGGGGTCTCGTGTTCGAAGGTCGGATAAAGGAAGAACTCGGGATGTTCGGGTTTGAACTCCCCGCCTTCTTCCGCGATGCCGCCTTTGCGAAGAAGGATGGTCTGCTTCCCTTCCTCGAGGGCCTTGAGGACGACGGCCCATTCCTTGAGCGCGATGTTGTTCTGGATCTTCATAATGGGGCAATTATCGGTATTTAAAGGTAAGTTTCAAGCCTTAAGGCCTAAAACAACGGCATTTCACCACAGGCCGCCTTGGGTGGCGGACCGAGAGCGCGGAGAAGGATGCTATTCTTCAAAAAATCACAAAATTTCAACTCTGCGTGCTCGGTGACCTCTGTGGTTCGATAGGCATTTGGGTTCGGTTTTTACCCCGAACAAGCCGTCAGCACGGCGCCGATCGCCACGATCAAAGCGCCGCCCAACACCTTGGGCCAGACCGAGAGCGGGAATTCCTTGAACACGAAGAGCGACCAGAGGGAATAGACCAATCCGCTGGTGTTCACGATGGGCACCGCGCGCGAAAGGCCCAGGCTTTCGATCGCCAAAAGGAAGAAGGCCGTGCCTCCCGCCCAGAGGAAAGCCGAGAGCAATCCCATCGCGAAGTTCCGGGCGGTGAACAGGCCCTTGGGCACTTTCAGGAAAAGCAGGAGCGCCGGAAGGGTCCCACCGAAGGCCAGTCCCGCCAGGATGTCCATCGAACCCAGGTCCGCTTCCGGACGCCAGGTCTGCACCGCCTTGACCGGCATGAAATAAAGGCCCCAGAAGAAGCCGGTCAACAACCCGTAGAGCACCCCCTTCCTCAGGTTCCCTTCCTTGGAAGGCGCGGGGGCGATCCCCGCCACGTACCAGGCCCCCGCGAAAAGGACGAGGCCGCCCGCCGACAGGAAGAGATAGGACCGCAGGTCCGAAGCCTCATGGAAAGCCAGCAGGCCGAAGCCGATATTGATGAAGGAATTCACATTGAAAAGCACCGACGACTTGGCGAGGCTCACCTCTTCCAGCGTCATATTGGCCAGGAACTGGCCGGCCACCCAGAGGATCCCCGAGACCAGGCAGGCCCCCATCCAGGTCGGGTGGGCCGCCAGGCGGGCCAGGGAACCGGAACGGGCCAGGTCGAACAACAGCAATCCCACCCCCATGAAAGGGATGAACCCCAGGCCTTTGGCCGTGGCGAAGCGCACCGGCACCATATAGCTCCCGATGCAAAGGAAGGCCCCGGTCACGAAAAGATAGCCCATTCCCCTATTTCCTTTCCTTGGCCGTCTGGGTCCTGGCCACCCGGCGGAGCAGGACGAAGCCGGCCACCCGCAGGACCAGCATGAAGTAAAGGAGCGAGGTGGGTGAGACCTTGCCGTAAAGGAGGCCGCCCAGGAACCCCGTGGCCAGCCCCAGGCGGATAACGGCGCTGCAGGCGGCCACCAGCTTGGCCCGGTCCTTCTCCTGCATCATGTTCATCCAGACCGAGACGTTGATGGAGTTGTAGAGCGCGTTCCCCACGGCCCCCAGGCCCGCCGCGAAGAGGCAGGCCAGGAGCGGGTTCTTGGTCCCTGTCCCCGCCAGGATCAGGACCACCCCGCCGGCCAGCCCCAGCAATTGGTCCATCCCCAGGACCTTCCCCATGAAGCGGAGGGTCAGGTTGGGGATGAGCAGGAACAGGATGAACATGCCCACATAGGTCGCGCCCTGCTGGATGACCGAGATGTTCGACTCCCGCAGGTGCAGTTGGCCCACGTAGTAGAGCGACGCGTAGGTCCCCCAGACGGCGATGATCCACTCGTCGATGACCTTGGAGGCCAGCAATTCCTTCGCGCCCGGCACCTTGAGGAACTTCGAAAGGGCCGCCCCGTACCGGACGACCCCGCCCTTGACCGCCGTCCAAAGGGACTTGGGCGCCTTGGCGAAGACCTGGGAACGCGGGAGCAGGCGCCAGCGCAGGAAGACCCCCAATGTGACCAGCGCGGTGAAGAGCCAGTACATCTGGTGGCTGGCCTCGAGGAACCCGGCTTGTTCCACCCAGGCCCCGCCTAGGATCGGGAAGAAGAGGGCGTAGGGCGCCATGTTGGTCATCTGCAGGACGCTGAAGACCACCGGGCTCTTGCGGCGGTCGATCCCCTCGGTCAGCAGGCCCAGGTAGGCGGGCCCGGAGGCCGCGTTGACCGCGATGAAGAAGAGCGCGCCGATGCACCACCATTTGTTGTCCGCCAGGGACATGCAGAGGCAGTAGCCGCCCCAGCTCACGGCATCGAAGGCGATGAGGGCCCGGTGGCTCCCCCAGAAATCGGCCACGTAACCGCCGATGAAATAGAAGGCCAGCCCCACCAGGTTCATCAGGAACCGGTAGACACCCAGTTCGGTCTCCGAAAGCCCGGCCCGCACCAGGTAAAGGCTCTCGAACTGCCAGGCGATGGCGATGGGGATGACCCAGAGGAGGCCCACATAGACAGTGACCGCCTGGCGGCGGGGCAGCCAGAGGAAGGACCCGCCGACCTTCCGGGTGTGGTCCCCCAGCAGGAAGATGGGTTTTTTAAGGAAGGTCTCATAACCCTGTTCGGCGGTGTCGAAGATGGAGAGGATGAAGTTCTGGACCGGACGGAACATGGGCGCGCCTCAGGGAGGAATGAGGCGGCATTGTAGCAAACGGAATGCGGCGATAAAGACGCTAGATAAGGAAGCGCTTTTCAGGGACTTTTAATAACGGAGCTTTCCCCGGCGCTCCACGATGACACCCTGCAGGACAAAATCCTTCTTCGGGTGGCTGGAGGCCTTCAGAGCGTCGAAGGTCTCCTTGGTCATGGTGATCCCGATCCCGCATTTGCGCCACTTCACGAACTTGGGCTCCGATTTCAGGAGCTCGTCCAACAACTTGACCGCCTCTTTGTCGGTGAACTTCATCCCATCCCCCTTTCTGAAATGAGCTACACCATCTCCTTGATCATCACGATGGCGTCCTCCTGGTTGTCGCTGTAGTACTGCTTGCGGATGGCGACGGTCCGGAAGCCCATTTTCTCATAAAGGGCCTGGGCGGCCTCGTTGGACTGGCGCACTTCCAGGGTGGCCAAGGCCGCCCCCCGTTTTTTGGCGTAATCCAGGCAGTAGTCCATCATCTGGGCCCCCAGCCCTTTCTGGCGGAAATCGGGTCCGATGGCGAGGTTGATGATGTGGGCCTCCTGGGGCGCTTCCCAATAGCCCATGTAACCCGCCACTCTCCCCTCGACCTCCATCACGAAATAATGGGCCGCCTCCCGGTGGAGTTCCTCCTCGAAGAGCTCCTTGGACCAGGGGGACGGCATGGAGGCCTTCTCGATCCCCACCACCGCCTCCAGATCCGCCTCCAACATGGGCCGGAAAATCATAAGACCCTCGAACCACAGAGGACACAGAGGTCGCGGAGAAGGATCTCGGCCGTTAAGGATGAAGTTCTCAATCTCTGTGCTCTCTGTGGTTCAATTGGGTTTCTTCTCGTCCACGGCGGGTTGGCGCAAGTAAAGGGGTCTCAAGTCCTTGACCGTGGTGCGGAGGCCCCGGCTCCATTCCCGGTAGGCCAGCCGTGCGATGCTCATGGCTTTCGGCGCATGCAGGGCATTGAAGGCGAACATCCCTTGGGTCCCCAGGGTTTCCCGGATGGCCGCCTCATATTTGAGCGCGCCCGGCCCCACCACCCAGGCCTTTTCCTTCAAGAGACCCGCCAGCCGGTCGATGGACAGGATCCCCGCCGGTCCTAGCTCCTCGATCGTT
>DASZRK010000061.1 GCA_035549195.1 bacterium | reverse complement strand
TGTCCGTGGGGGTAGTGGTCGGCGAAGCCGAAGGCGTAGCGGTGAGCGTAGCCGACGGAGTCGGCGTAGTCGAATTCGTCACGGTCGGAGTGGCGCTATCTGTCGCGGTGTCCGTCGGCGTATCGGTACCCGTATCGGTGGCGGTGGAGGTGGGGGTGTAGGAGAAGACCGGGGTATCGGTCACGGTCGAGGTCGGGGTCGAGGTGGCCGTATCCGTCCCCGTGGAACTGGCGGTCCGGGTCGCGGTGTCGGTGGAGGTCCGGCTGGCCGTGGAAGTGGGCGTCTGCGAAGCCGTGGAAGTAGGGCTATCCGTCGGGGTTGGCGTAGCGGTGTCCGTTCCTGTGTCCGTGGCGGTCGCGCTGGGCGTATCGGTCCCGGTGTCCGTCGGTGTATCGGTGGCCGTGGAGGTGGGCGTCTGCGAAACCGTGGAAGTAGGGCTATCCGTAGGGGTTGGAGTGGCGGTGTCCGTTCCCGTGTCCGTGGCGGTGGAACTGGCGGTCCGGGTCGGGCTGTCCGTCGGGGTCCACGTGGCGCTATCCGTGGGAGTAGCGCTAGGACTATCGGTGGCCGTGGAAGTGGCACTGTCCGTCGGAGAAAGGGTCACGGTGGAGGTGGGACTGTCGGTGGCGCTATCGGTGGGACTTTCGGTGGGAGTGTCCGTTGAGGTCAGTATCGGGCTGTCCGTCGGGGAAAGGGTCGCGGTGGAAGTGGGACTATCAGTGGCGCTATCGGCGGGACTTTCGGTGGGGGTGTCCGTTGAGGTCGGTGTCGGACTGTCCGTTGGGGATGGGGTGGGGGAATCGGTGGGGGTCTGGCTTGCGGTGGAGGTCGAGGTCAGGGTGGGCGTGGACGTGGCGGGCAGTTGGGGGGAATACCAGATATCGCTCCTGTTCGGGAACCCGCCCAGGACCCAAAGACGGTTGGAAAAAACGGCGGAACCGAAGGAATCCCGGATGGAAAAGGACGCGGCGGCCGTTTCCTCGTTCCAAGAGACCCCATCCGAAGAGCTCCAAACGTCGTTATGGTCGTTGGAAAAGTCGTAGCCCCCGATCAACCACATCCTGCCGCCATAGACCAAAAGACCGAATTCCTCCCGCGGTCCGAAGAGCGAGGAGGAGGCCAGTTGGATCCAGGTCACCCCATCGGTGGACTTCCAAACGTCCGACCCCGCCGGGCCGCCGGTGACCCCGCCCACGACATAAACCGCCCCGTTCAGGACGGCGGCCCCAAAGTTGTACCGGGGCGAAAAATCCGCATTGGCCCGCACCTTGGTCCAGTTGACCCCGTTCGGGGAGTTCCAGACATCGTTCAGATAGCCGCCGGCGGTACTGTACCCACCCACGACCCAAAGCTTGCCGTTGAAAACGAAGGAAACGTGCCCGCTTCGCGCCGGGAAGGCGCCCGCGGTCTGTTCGGTCCAATGGCTCCCGTCCGGAGAGCTCCAGACATCCGCCAGGGCCCCGGTCGCCTGATCGTAACCCGCGATCACCCACAATTGACCGTTGAAGACCGTCAAGGTCTGCCAAGCCCTCCCCGGGAAAGGCGCGGTCGTGACAAGGGTCCAGTTGGTCCCATCCACCGAATTCCAGACCTCCTGGTCGCTGACACCCCCTTCACCCCCGACCAACCAAAGGCTGCCGTTGAATTCCACGGCGGAGCTCCCGTATTTTCCCCCGATGGAATTCGGCGGGAACGCCGGGTCGGACAAGTACCAGTTCGCCCCCGGCCCCGCGAGGGGCGTCGGGGTGATGGTGGGGCTGGACGTGGGGCTGAAGGTCGCGGTGGGGGTCGGAGACGGAAGCCCGGCGTCATGGAAGACAAGGACCCGGTTGTCCACCGTATCCGCCACGACCAATGCGTTCCCGATCCCCGCCAGGGCATAGGGCGATGAGAAATTACCCGGGTCGGGACAGGTCCCGTACCCCGTCCTCAAACGCGAGGAGTTGGTGAGGCCCGTCTGACCGAGCACATGGTCCGCCGAAGGGTCCAAACCCGTCGGCTCGGAATCGAATTCCAGCACCCGGTGATTGCCCGTGTCGGCCACGAAGATCCGAACGCCATCCCCACCGACCCCCAAGGGCCCCTTGAGCGTATATCCAGTGGCTGTCCCCCCTTGGTTGGCGAGGGCCGCCGTCATGCTGGTCTGTCCCAGGACGAGATCCGCGGGGGCGTTGTTGGTGACGGGAATGGAGTTGTACACCAGGACCCGGTTGTTCCCGGGATCGCATATATAAAGTTTGTTGCCGCTCCAGTAAAGCCCCACGGGCTGGTTGAGGGTCTGGGAGGTGGGGGCGGATAGTCCTTGGTTGGCCGCGGTCACGCCCATCCCCGTCTGGCCGATCACCACATCCGCCGCGGCGTTGGGACCGGCTGGGACGTTGTTGAAGACCAGCACCCGGTTGTTCAGGCTGTCCGCCACGAGGAGTTTGGCCCCGACCCGGAGGAGCGCCGTGGGGAAATCCAGCGTATTCGCCCCAGGAACCCCGCCCTGGTTGACCAAAGAGGTCCCCATGGAAGCTTGGCCCACCACCACGTCGGCGGGGGCCCCGTTATAGGAGGGGACATTGTTGTAGATAAGGACCCGGTTCTGACCCGCATCGGAAACGAACAACTTCGTCCCATCCGCCGCAACGCCGAAGGGACCGTTCAGGACCGAGGCGGAAATGGTGGAAGAAAAGGCCGTGAAATTGGCTTGTCCGACGACCCGGATGGCCGTGACGCCGTTGGAGTCGGGCAATCCCGGATACATGAGGACCCGCCCCCCTGACTGGTCCGCGACATACAGATAGGTCCCGTCATAGGCCACTCCCGATGGAATGCTGAGGTTCCAGGCGTCCTTCGTAACGCCCCGCTGGTTGGCCAGGTTGGAATTGAAATCCGGTTGTCCTAGGACAAAGTCGGCGGGGGTATTGTTCGTGACGGGCATGGAATCGAAGACCATCACCCGGTTGTTGTTGAAATCGGACACATAGAGCCGGGTGCCGTCCCCGGCGACGCCATCGGGGGTGTTCAAGCCCCGCGAATTGGTCCCGATCCCCGAATCGACGAGGTTGGAATTGAGGTCCGTTTGGCCGACGACCAGGGTGGCCGAAGCGCCCGTCCCGCTGGGAAGTCCGGCGTATTCAAGGACGCGGTCGTTCCCCGCATCCGCCACCCAAAGGTTCCCGTTCAACAGGATCGCCTGGGAGGGAGAAGCGAGGGAAGAGGCCGAGGTGCTTCCCCCTTGGTTCGCGGTGCCCGTGGTCATGTTGAGCTGTCCCACCACCGAATCCGCCGGGGCGTTATTGCTCACGGGGGCGCTATTGAAGACAAGGACCCGGTTGTTCCCACGGTCCACCACGATCAGGGTGGTCCCCGCCCCATAGACATATTGGGGGTTGCTCAGGGTCTGGGAGGTCGGGGCGGCGAGCCCTTGGTTGGCGGTCTTGGTGGTGGACAAGGCTTGGCCGATGATAAAGTCCGCCGGGGCGTTATTGGTGACCGGAATGCTGTTGAAGAACAACACCCGGTTGTTCGAACTATCGGCGATATAGAGGTGGGTTCCGTCGCTATAGACCCCGCCCGGGGCGTTGAGGGTATGGATGGTCGGATTGGCGCTGCCTTGATTGGCGCTGGTGGTCGTGAAACCGGTCTGCCCTACCACGACCGACGCCGAGGTCCCGCTGCTCCCGGGAAGTCCATTGAAGATCAGCACCCGGTTATTGGAAGTGTCGGCCACATAAAATCGGGTCCCGTCATAATAACTGCCCAGGTTGGTGGAAAGGCTGTTCGACGAGGCCGGCCCTTCCCCGGCCTGGGGGCCCCGATTGGCCGCCATTCCCGAATTGATGTCGCAAAGACCCAAGACCAGGTCCGCTCCCGTATTCCAAGTGGCGGGCGGCGAATTAAAGAAGACCACCCGGGAATTTTGGGAATCATTGACGAACAAGTGGGTCCCATCGGAATAGACCCGATAGGGGTGATAAAAGGTATTGGCCAGGGTATCGGCCCGGTAGGATGCGTTCTGGGTGAAGGTTTGGAACCCCACGACCTGATCCGCGGATTGGCCGTCGGTAAAGGCCGAAAGGGGCCGTGGGAAGGCCGCGAAGGCACCCAGGAAGAGGAAGGTCAGGCTGGCAAGCCGAAGGGTCTTTTGGATAATTCCCATCCGATAAAAGCGAGACTCATAGGTGTGGTTCAAAGAGCGAGGGAATGGATTTTAACCCGCCCGGGGACCATCTTGCGCCATAAAGGTCGGTCAGAAAACCGTCAAATCCCTGGAAATTCAGGGCTCAAGAAAAGACCGGGTCCTTTTGGCCGACTTCCAGGAACCCCTTGGCGCGGAGCAGGCAGGAATCGCAGCGGCCGCAGGGCTTCCAGGCGCCCACCCATTCCCGTTCGGAATGGGTGCGACCAAACCTTGTCCCACGGCTTGTGGCCTTGGGGACAGGCTCGGGGTCGTAGCAAGAATGGGTCATGCCGTAGTCCACACCCAGCTTCAAGCCCGTCCGGATGATCCGGGCCTTGCTCATCCTTATAAGAGGCGTGTGGACCTTGAGCTTCCACTTTCCCTCGACCCCCTTCTTGGTGGCGAGTTGGGCCAGGCGCTCATAGGCGCGGATGAACTCGGGCCGGCAATCAGGATAGCCGCTGTAATCCAGCGCATTCACCCCGATGAAGATATCTTCCGCACCCAATACCTCGGCCCAAGCCAGGGCCAGCGAAAGAAAGACCGTGTTGCGGGCGGGAACATAGGTGGAGGGGATGCCCTGGGCCATGGCCTGGAGGCTACGTTGTTTGGGCACCTTGATCTTCTTATCGGTCAGGGCGGACCCCCCGAAGGCGGTCAAGGGCACTTCCAGTTCCAGGTGCCGCTTCACCCGGTAGGCCTTGGCGACCTCGCGGGCGGCCTGGACCTCGACCTTATGCCGTTGGCCGTAGGAAAGGGTCAGGGCATAGAGTTCGAAACCCTTGGACTTGGCGATGGCCAGGCAGGTGGTGGAATCCAGTCCGCCGGAAACGAGGACGACCGCTTTTTTCTTAGCCAAGGCCGCACCCCGATCCACCGCCAAGACGCCAAGACGCCAAGGACAGCGAATACCCTGCACGGCCCAAGGAAGACGAACGGGGCGAACCTTCCGTCGAAAGGGATCTTCCAAGAAGAAAAGCCGTCCACCGATCCCGGTTTTCTTGGCGGCTTGGCGGCTTGGCGGTCCACATGGTCAGCGCCCCTTCGTTTCGTTCGGCCAGATGTATTTATGGAGCTGGAGGTTCAACCGGACCGGAAGTTTGTCGCGCGTGATCCACTCGGACAACATCGCCGGGTCCAATTCGCCGTGGGAGGGGGAGAAAAGCAAGGTGAACTTCCCCGCCAGGCCGAAGCGACCGATGACATCCCGGGCATAGTCGTAGTCGACCGGGTCCCTCAAGACGAACTTGACCTCGTCCTGGCCGGGAATGAGCTTGCCCAGATTATCCCAGAGGTTCCTTTTTTCCTCGCCCGACCCCGGGCACTTCACGTCCATGATCTTCACCACGGCTTGGGGGACCGGCCCCAGGTCCACCGCGCCGCTGGTTTCCAGGAGCACCTGATAGCCCTTGGCCAGGAGCCGTTCCATCAGGGGGATCGCGCCGGCCTGCTCCAAAGGCTCCCCCCCGGTCAATTCCACGAGCTTCACCCCGAAGGAGTCCACCTGGCCCAGGACGTCCTCCAGGGGCATTTCCTTCCCCTCATGGAACGCGTAGGCCGTGTCGCACCAAACACAGCGGAGGGAACAGCCGGTCAAGCGCACGAAGACGCAGGGCTTCCCCGCCCAGGACGACTCGCCCTGGACGCTCAGGTAGATCTCATTGACCTTCACCGCCACCATCCCTCCTCCCCACAAAGGGGCCAGGCCTACATTTTACACTTTAGCACCCGGCGGGCGAAGCCGGGGTCCTGTTCCATCCGCCGCTTGACCCTGGCCCATTGGTTCCCCACCGCCGAGAAACCGACCCCCATTTGAATCCCGATCTCGCGCAAACTCAACCCCGACTCTTGCCGCAGCAGATAGATCGCCGCCGCCCGCCCTTCGCTCTTGCGGGAACCCCGGCGAAGGATCCCGGCCGGGTCCAATCCAAATTCCGCGCCCACCTTCGCCAACACCTTTTGGGGGGACTGGCGCACCACCGACCTTTGGTACTTCGGGATATCCGGGCCCCGTTGTTCCTTTCCCCTGTCTTGGACATGGTCCAAAAAAACTTCGCTGCCCAAATAGACCCTCGAACGCAGTTCCTCCCACGGGGACACCTTTTGACCGACCCCCTCCGCCACGAACTTTCGATAGGCCCTTTGGGCCTGTTCCCGCCCGCGGCCGAACCGGGACAGGATCCAATCGATTTCCAGCCAATTTTCCTTTCGGTCCAAGCCCGCCGTTGCCCGGTAACTGCTCCACTTCCAATCGCCCGGGGCCTTCACCATACGGGCCCGCACCGGGTTCAGGACCACATAGCGGCAGAGTTCCTGGAGGTAGGTTTCCTTCTCGACCACGATCGCCTTGAAGCGCCCCTGGAAGAGATGCCCGACCCGTTCATGACGTTTATTGAACCGCTGGGTATAGAGACCATTGAGGTGCCACATGGCCCGGGAAAGGTTGGACCCCGGCGTCTCCAGCAGGAGGTGATAGTGGTTGTCCATCAGGACCCAGGCATGACAGAGGACCCCTTCCTCCCGGATCACCTCCTCCAAAAGGCGGAGGAAAACCCAACGGTCCTTGTCGTCCAAAAAGATCCTTCGCCGCTCGTTGCCGCGGGAGGTCACATGATAAACGGCGCCTTCATAATGGATACGTCGGGGGCGGGGCATGGCCACATTTTATCCGTCCTCCTGGATCGGTAAAGTGTAAAATGTAGGCCTGGCCCCTTTGTGGGGAGGAGGTCTTTCGATAGAATCGCGGGAGTGCTTCGAAAGGGGAATCCATGAGGGTCCGGGCCTTGTTCCTCCTGCTCCTGGGTCTTTCCCAGGTCACCGGGGATCTCCTCCATTGGCAGGGCCTGGGCCAAGCCGCCCTGGCCACCGACGCCGCCCCGGCCCCGCAGGTCTTTTGCCGCTCCAACGGCGTGGAGAGCTTCGCCTGCCGCTACTACCTGGATTGGACCGACCAGGCGGGCACTGAGCATCAAGATCGCCTGGGCCCTTCGGTCCTGGACCGCATCCCCGGTCCCCTCGCCCGCCGCAGCATGTACCTGCGGATATTGACGGGCAACTGGGACGACCCCCATTCCATGACCGGGTCGGTCAAGCGTTACGCCCTCTGCGGTCCCCTCCTGGCGGAAATGGGCATCGACCGGTCCACGGTCCGCTGGCCCGCCCGCATCCGCATCATGACCCCCGGCGTCTCCCTTTTCCCCGAGGCCGACTTCCCCCTCGATGGCGGCTGCCCTTGAGGAACCAATGGACCGGCGGACAATACAGCCTCTTCCGCGCCCTGCTGGGCCTCTTCATGGCCCTTCACTTCCTAAGGCTCATCCCTTGGGGGACGGAGCTCTTTTCAAGCCAAGGCGCCCTGGCCCTCGCCGCTCAAAGCCATGCCTTTTCTTTCTTTCCGAACCCGCTCGCCTATTGGAACAGCCCGGGGTTCATCGGCCTCTTCCTGGCATCCGGAGTCTTGGCCGGGATTTGCCTGGCCATCGGGCTTTGGGACCGTTGGGCCGCGGTCTTCCTTTGGCTCATCGGCGCCTGCCTGCTGGACCGCAACCCGCTCATCCTCAATCCCCACCTCCCCTACCTCGGATGGCTCCTCTTGGCCCACGCCTGCCTGCCCCGGGCGCCTTATGGTTCCTGGGAAGCCCGGCGCCTGTCCGACCGGGGCGCCTCTTGGAGCTTTCCATCCGCCCTTTATGGCGCGGCCTGGCTGGTGGTCTCCTGGACCTATTCCTACAGCGGTTACCGGAAGGCCTTCACCCATTCCTGGACCGACGGCACGGCCCTGTCCTGGATCCTTCAACATCCCATGGCCCGGGACAATTCCGCGGCGCATCTCTTGGCCGCCCTGCCCGCCCCGCTCCTGGCGGCCTTAGGCTTCGGCGTGTTGCTGCTGGAATTCCTGAACGGTCCCCTGGCCTTGTTCCGGGTCCTCAGGCCCTGGGTTTGGGCCGCCGTCACCTGGATGCACCTGGTGATCCTGGCGGTCTTGGACTTCCCCGAACTGACCTTGGGGATGCTGGTCGTGCAAGGCTTCCTCTTCGACCCAGGATGGATCAAGCCCCGGAAGGTCGAGGGGACGCCGGTCCTCTTTTATGACGGAGCCTGCGGGCTTTGCCACCGGACGGTGGTGTTCATCCTGGCGGAGGACCGGCAACAACCGGCCTTCCGATTCGCGCCGCTCCAGGGGAAGGCATTTAAAAGAATGGTCCCGGCCAAGGTCCGCGCCGGGCTTCCCGACAGCCTGGTGGTCCGGACCCCCGGTGGGATCCTGTTGACCCGTTCCGACGCGGTGCTCTTTCTATTGGAAACAATGGGAGGGCTGTGGCGCCTGATGGCCTGGAAAGGGCGGCTGGTCCCTCGGGCCTGGAGGGACCGAGCCTATGACGTCGTGGCGAGGGTCCGGAGCCGGCTGTTCAAGAAGCCCAAGGACCTTTGCCCCTTGGGGCCCAAGGCCTGGGCCGCCCGCTTCGAGGCCTAAGGATCACTTCTTGTCGACCGCCGTCACCCAGTAATAGGACGTATGGTCCTTGGGCGAGATGGAGAACTTCAAGGCGCCCTTCTCCACCTTCGCCGGGACCGCGGCCTTCCGGTGCCCCGACTCGTCCAGGGGATAGACCGCGAACCGGGCGGAAGCCCCGACCCGGATGGACAGCGCCCCCTCGACCCCCTGCTGGAGGATGGGCGGGCCGCCCGCCTCCTTGAGCGCGGTGCGGGTGGGGTTATAGACCTGGCCGCTGTTCTCGGCCCGGGCCTGGGCGATGACGATAAAGGTCTTGGAACGGTCCAAGGGTTGCCGGTCCAAGGACAGGGCCACCACCGCCGCAAAAGGGTTGCGCTTGGCCAGCTTCATCGTGAAGCCGCTGGTCCCCAAAACTTGCTCCACCCCGATGTTCCCCACCAAGCCCTGGGCCTTGGGGCTATCGATCTTGAGGATGCCCTTGTCGAAGTCGAGGGATTCCTCCCCGGTCACGCTATCCACCCGCTTGCCCGAGGCGTCATAGAGCTTCTCGATGGACGCGATGTCGGCGGGCTTCCCCTCCCCCTTCCCCGTGAACTTCTTCACCACCCGGGCCACATAGGGCAGCCAGGGATGGTCGAAGAGCCAATCGCTCTTCATGCCGTTGGAAAGCACGTCCTTGTCCGAGAGGGGTTCCACCACCGTCACCGGGGAGGCCTTCAGGTAGCCCAGGCGGAAGATGAGCGCCCCCGCCTGGAAGAGGGGCTGGTCGTCCACCCGGTTGTTGATGTCGAAATTGGTCATGCGCACCGTCCCGGGCACGTCGATGCCGTGGTCGAACTGGAGCATGCCGTCCCAATCCTGCAGGCTCCCGTAGGCGGCCATGAGCATCGGCCCTTCGAGGCGGTACTCGTTGGGGAAACAGTCGTTCCACTCGGTGACGATGAGGGGTTTGTCCTCCACCGCGTCGTTCGACAGGCCGAAGACCAGCGAACCCTGGAAGGGGCTCAAGAGCTGGGAGGTGTTGTTCATGGGCGCGTGGGCCACGTTCTGCCAGCCCCCGGCGATGTTCCAGATCTGGGGATGGTCCCAATAGGCGTGGGTGTCCATGAAGTCGAGCGTGGCGTCCGAGCGGATGGAGCCCAGCACCGGCAGGCCCATGTTGCTGCCGGTCAAGAGGGCATGGGGGCTCAAGCCCGCCTGGAATTCCTTCATGTCCCGGTCCGCCCGGGTCACCTGCGCCAGGAGGAACTTCAAGGTGGCGTCGGCGTTCTCGGGATCCTTCACCGGCACCAGTTTCTGGGTCTCCCAGTCGAACTTGAAACGGGTGATGGCGCCCGGTCCGCCGGCGGCCGAATACATCTTCTGCAGTTCGTCCCAGTAGGGCTCGGGGAAATCCTGCGCGCCGAACCCCGAGAAGATCGAGGACTCGTTCGCGATCTCGTTGCCCACATAGGCCGGGTCGTCCTTCAAGGCGAGGCCCGTGTAGGGGTTCACGTGGCCGATGAGCTCCTGGGCGTACTTCTTCGTGAGCTCGATGACCTTGGGGTCGAAATGGATGACCCCCTTGGCGCCCGCTCCCAGGTCCTGCCAGGCCATCACCCCGTCCCCTTCCTTGAACTTCCGGTCCACCAGCCAGTCGGGGTAGAAATAGATGCCGTTCTTCTTCAAGGCCGCCAGGAGGTAGTCGAACTTCTCGACCTGCTCGGGCTTGAGGGTGAGGGTGTTGTCGGCCTTGGGATCGAAGAAGTTGTTGTCCGGGCTCCAACTGGCCTCGGGCATGTGGAAGCGCATGAGGTTGACCCCCAGCTTGGAGAGCCGCACGGCCAGGGCGTCGGCCTGGGCGTGGGTGGGGAAATTATTGGGCCCCACCAAGTCGCTCCCCCAGAAACGCACCCGGGTGCCGTCGGCGAAGGTGAAATGGCCGTCCTTCACGGTGACGAAGCCGTGCTTCCCGGCGGGTCGGTCGTTGAGGAAGGAGAGGTCGAGCGGCGCGTCGGCCGGGTCCTTGGGCGGGGTATAGGCGTACCAATCGGAGGTGTCGGACCTCTGCTCGGTGACCAGCAGGGTCGTGATGGCCTTGCCGTCAGCGTCCAGGAGCTTCAGGGCCAGGTCGTCGAACCAGCCCTTGCCCACGCAATTGCCCAGCCCCGCGTCCACCTGGGCCTGGGTGGCCCCGGTGGGAACGGCGTATTTCTTCTCGTAATAGGCCCAGTCGCTGTCACCGACCACTTTGCAGACCGAATCCTGCCATCCGCCCACCTGCTTGTTCTGGTCGTCCCGGAAGTCGATCCCCAGGCGGGCCGTTTCCCAGTTGTTCGCGCCCACGGTGACGCCCTTGGTCTTGACCCAACCCGAATAGACCACGAAGACCGGATGCTTATCCTTGAAGGAAACGTTCTGGCTGGCCAGGGTCCAGGCCGGGCTGTCGTTGGATTCCACCAGGCAATGGATCGAGTCGTGGCCGGGGCTCCCGATGCGGGCCTGCCCCCAATCGCCGCCGCCCGGCATCTCGAAGCCTGGGTTGAGCAGCCAGTTGTCCGAACGGACGTCCGAGGGGGCCTTCCGGTCCGGATGGGTGGGTTGGCCCGGGGCCAGGGGCTTCTGGTCATAGTCGTAAACAGTGAGGGCCAGGCGGCTGAACCAGGCCTTGCCCGTGCAGTTCCCCAGCGAGATCTCGGTGGTGACCCAGGCCGTTCCCGGCGGAGGGGTGAACTGGTTGGAATAGTATTCCCAATCATGGGTGCCCTGCACATTGGCGATGGGAGCGGGCCAATCCCCGGCGCGTTTGCCGTTGGCGTCGTAGAAGACGATGGTGATGCGGGCCACTTCCCAATCGTTCGGGCCCTTGACCACGTTCTCCGTCTTGAGCCATCCCGAGACCTCGAGGGCGGGGGGCAGGGGTTGGGGCAGGTCCACCCGCTGGCTGAACTCGGTCCACATGGGGCTTTTGTTCTCCAGGAAGGCCGCCGGAAAGCCCTCTGGGCCATCCACCAGGGTGGGGCTGTTGTTCCAGCCGCCCTGGGACCTGAAATCCCCGTTCACCAGCCAGTTCATCGAGGCCGCATCGGCGGCGAAGGAGCGGACCGCCGCCAGCGCCATCAAGACCAAAACCCCCAGGACATTCCTCATTCCATCCCCCTCTTTCCCACGCGTGATCCCCGCATCCTTCCTGCGCTACTTCATCCTACCTTACCCCGGCCGGGATGTGACCCCGCCAAGGTATTGGACGCCGGACCATCCCAAAGTGTCGTCCATCGCCCGGACCCTCGGTCCCCCCGGGCACCGGTAAACCCCGACCGGACCCAGCGGAAGGCCCTTTCCCGGTCTATGATACTTCCCATCCTAGGACCGAACGGAGACCCGCCCGATGCGCTGCATACCCGCTTGTCTTTTCCTTTTCATCCTGGCCTTGCCCCTCCGGGCCGAGTGGATCCAGGGGGACGGCTTTTCCTATTCCCTGGACGCGCCCGTGGGATGGGTCCTGGACCGGTCCCTGGCTTCCCAGGTCGAGGCCGACCTGGTCCTCTACCCGCAAGGCTCCTCCTACTACAAGGCCGATTCGGTCATCACCCTTTCGACGTTCGGGCTGGGCGGGAAGGTCAAGACCGTCCAGGACCTGGTCCAAAAGGACGCGCAGGACGGCAAGGCCTCGAACCCCAAGATGGAGATCCTGAAAGGTCCGATCCTTTCGACCAAACAATTGCGCTCGGTGCCGGTCTATCTCTACACCCGGCTCAAGGACGGCACCTGCGAGGCCGTGGCCTATGTGGGGGAGGAAGACCGTGTCATCCTCTTTGTCCTCTCCTGTCCCAATGTCCAGGTGCTCCACGAGGACCTGCCCGCCCTCAAGGAAACCGTGGGGTCCTATGGATCCCTGCCCGAAAAGGACGAGGACGCGCCTTGAGCCCACGCGCCTTAAACGGTAAATCCAAAGCGCGGAGCGGGATGAAAATCCTATACTTTTAGGCCCTTTTGGCTATCATAACCCGGTCTTCGGGACCGGCTGGCCCGGGACGGATCCAAATTTTTTTCGTGAAAGGTTGTCGCGGCATGGCACAAGGCACTGTGAAGTGGTTCAAGAACGATAAAGGCTACGGCTTCATCTCGCAGGATGGCGGAGAGGATGTTTTCGTGCACTTCTCCTCGATCCAGACCGACGGATTCAAGACCCTCAACGAGGGCGACCGCGTTGAGTTCGAGGTCACCCAAGGACAGAAGGGCCTGAAGGCCGAGAACGTTCGCAAGATCTAGTGTCTTGTAGGACCGCGAAAGCTCCCGGGCCACCGGGAGCTTTTTTTTTGCCAAAAAGCCGTCAAGAACAAGGTTCCAGGGGGGATGGCGTTCCACCCGCCGGACAATAGGGCGGGGTCGGACCAAGGACTGCGTCATCGTCAAAAGGAAGGGACCTTTCCCGGCCATACGCCCTTCCCGGCTTCACGGTCATAAGCCGCGTCACCAATCCCCGCATTTCGCGCTGGTGCGCCGGTAACTGGCGGGCGTGTCGATCTTGGCGTTCTCCCGCCGGTCCTCCGCCGCGAACTCCTTCTGGATCCGGTCCAGGATCGGTTTGATCCTGGCGTCCACCGCCGCCTGGGCCCGGGCCTGGTCCGCCGCCGTCCATGTTCTGCGGGAGGTCGGCAAGGCCGTCCGGGACAGTTCCTTCTTCAACAACGCCAAATATTTCTTGAAGGTCCTCGTGTTGATGGCCACATGGGTGTTCTCATGGTCCAGGATGGCCCTGTATTGACAGGACCCGACCGGGTATTGGCTGGAGACAAAGACTTCCATCCGGTTCACGTTGAATTCGAGGTTCAGGGTCTTGACCCAGAAGCGATAGGGCCCGCCGGGGCGTTCGGACCTGAGGTTCAGATCGTAATTGAACGACAGCTCATACTCGAAGAGGGTGAGCCCCGGCTCATGGGCCGCCCGGCTGGGGGCCTTGATGGAGCTCATGGATTCGATCTGGGCGGTGCTGTATTCATGGTGGTAGGAGGTCGGAACGACCTTGCTCTTGATCACCAGGGGCGTCCCCGCCCCAAGGCAGGGGGCCGCCAGCAGGAACAGGAGGCCCCAGGGCCGGAGCAGGACCGGCTTCACCCGCCGATCTCCCGCAAAAGACCGCCCCAGTCGGCCTTCCCCGTCATGAGCCCGGCGGCCTTGGTGAAGACCTCCAGGGACCGTCCGTCCTTCACGACCCGGGACGCCTGATAGGTGAACTGCCGCAGGTCCGGACGGGCCCGGAAATCCCACTGCCAGCCCCGGGAACGGCAGAGGGTCTCGCCCAGGTAGACCCCCACGATCCCCAGCCGGATCCTGGCATCCTCCTCGGTCAGGACCTCCTCCAGGAGCGCCGGAACGATCCGTTTCAGTCGCGACAAGGACCCGATCGAAAAATCGGGCCGGATCTCCCCCAGGTCCACTTCCACATTCCGCACCAAGCGGGTGATGAGCCTCCCCGACTGTCCCAGGTCGTTCTCGGAAGCGGAGGGCCGGGGAGACAGGTCCCCGGAGACCTCCCCGACCAGGGCCCGGGCCTTGTCCCGCCTTTGGAGGACGGCCCAAAGCCGGGCGAAGGCCAGGACCGCCGTATAGACACCGCCGAAGACCGCCAGGGTCGAAACGACCGGGGCCGGTAGGGCCGGAAAGAAGAGGGCGGGCCTCGAATTGTTGGCGACCGGGACCAGGGCCAGCAGGCCCGTCAGGAAGAACCAAGGCTTGGGGGAATGGAGTTTTGTGTTCAAGACCTATCCTTTGACCGCGAAGACGGGAAGTTTGCGAAGAAAAGCACCGGGGCCCGGCCTAAACAAAGCACCTTATCAAACCCGCCTTTTGCCCCTCTTCGCTCCCTTGCGGCGAACAGACCGTAGTTCCGCCGTTAGAATTCGATGCCTTCCTTGGACGGGGCCTTTTGGTCGAAGTAATGCTTCTCTTTGCGCATCTCGGTGACCAGGTCCGCCTTCTCCACCAGTTCGGGCCAGACCTGGTGGCCGGTCAGTACCAGTTCACAGCGGCGGTCCTTATCGTAAAGGGCAATGAGGTCCATGACCTCCTCTTTCGTCACGAGCTTGGTCATGACCGCGGCCAGGATCTCGTCGAGGATGACCAGGTCCCGCCCACCCTTTTCCAACAATTCCCTGGCTTTGGCCAGGGCCGCCTGGGCCTCCTCGAGATCCCCCGGCTCGTTCTTGAAGCGGAAGGCGTTGGGCCCCAGGACCCTTTCCTTCCCGAAGGGATAAAGCTCCAAGCCCTTCAGGCCCCGCAGGACCTTGCGTTCGGAATAGTGCTCGTTCACCCCGTCAAAACCCTTGTCGAACTGAACCAGGGCCACTTTCTTGCCGGCGCCGAGCGCGCGGACGGCGAGCCCGACCACGCTGGTGGTCTTGCCCTTGCCGTAACCGTAATAGACGTGGAGGCGGTGTTCCATGGGAGGATTCTAAAGGAGGAAGCGACCGGAAAGAACCGCGGGAAGAAGTAAAAGTCAGGCGTTATCGGCCTTACGGGCGATCCCCCGGACGGCCTTGCGAAGCTCGTTGTCGGCAAAAAGGAAGCGGACCCCGCAACGGCCGCCTTCGACCCAGATGACCTTGCCGTAGACCTCGACCATCCGGTCCAGGCCGACCTCGAAATTCAACTTGAGGATGAGGGAGGATTTGGAGAATTGTTCGGTCGCCAACAGGAGACCGCCCTCGCTGATGTTGTCGGCCTGGACCCAGATCGAGTCCTTCTGGACCTCGTAGATATTGCCGGACTTGGAAGGAAGGACGGGGAAGACCCGGACCGTCCTGCGGAAGCCTACGCGTTGGTATTGGCGCTTATCTTTGGCGGCTTCCATGTTCGATCCCCCGAGGATTCTTTGGCCCAAAAGATGTCCCTTCCCTTTCGCGGATTTTAACATCGGAACGGTTTTTTCCCACCGTTTCCTCGAGGAAGGACATCCAAAATCCGTCCTGGATATATACAGTAACTTGTGCCAAAAAGTTTCACGTTAACCGGAACAGCGGGAATCGTTGTCAGGAAGTGTTCTTATCGTCGTGGCAGGGATCGTTGCCGAATAGGCCACCGTTCCTAGCGGGGCCGCCGCATCGCGATCGTCCCGCCAGGCGCGGGCCACTCCCCGCGATGGCACCCCATGGGGGAGGTCAGCCCCGATCCTTCACGATCTTTCCGAATGGTGGTCCTGGAGCGGCTTCACGCGGATCTCCCGCTTCTTCAGGGCCTCGATACCGTTGGTGGCGGCGGCGCAGGCCGAGAGGGTCGTGATGCAGGGCACGTTGTAGACCACGGCCGTGCGGCGGATCTGGAAGTCGTCGGAACGGGGACCCTTCCCCGCCGGGGTGTTCATGATCAGTTGAATGCCGCCGTTCTTGATGAGGTCCACCACGTTGGGCCGGCCCTCATGGACCTTGCGCACCACCGTGACCTCCATGCCGTTGCTGGTCAAGGCCTGGGCGGTGCCCTGGGTGGCCACCAGCTTGAAGCCCATGTCGGAGAGGCGTTTGGCGATGAAGATGACCGTTCGCTTGTCCTTGTTCTTCACGGATACGAAGACGGTGCCCTGCATGGGCAGGCTGGAGTTGGCCGCCATCTGGCTCTTGGAGAAGGCCATGCCGAAGTCGGTGTCGATCCCCATGACCTCGCCGGTCGACTTCATCTCGGGACCCAGCACCGTATCGACGCCCGGGAAACGGTTGAAGGGGAACACCGATTCCTTCACCGCGATGTGTTTGAGGTAGGACACTTCCTTGACGCCCAATTGCTTGATGCTCTTGCCCGACATGAGCCGGGCGGCCACCTTGGCCCAGGAGGTGCCGGTGGCCTTGGAGACGAAGGGCACGGTCCGGGAAGCCCGGGGGTTCACTTCGAGCACATAGACCATGTCGTTCTTGATGGCGTATTGGACGTTCATCAATCCCCGCACCTTGAGGGACAGGGCCATTTCCTTCGTATATCTCTTGATCGTGGCGATCTGGTCCTCGCGCAGGGTATAGGGCGGGATGACGCAGGCCGAGTCGCCCGAATGGATGCCCGCCTCCTCGATGTGTTCCATGATGCCGGCGATGAGGACTTCCTTGCCGTCCGAGACGCAATCCACGTCCACTTCCAGGGCGTCCTCCAGGAAATGGTCCACCAGAATGGGCTTGTCGGGGGCCGCCTCGGCCGCCTTGGCCACGAACTCGTCGAGCGAGGACTCGTCATAGACGATCTCCATGGCCCGTCCGCCCAGCACATAGGAGGGGCGCACCACCACCGGGTACCCCACCTTGCGGGCGACCGGCTTGGCCTGCTTCACGTTCATGGCGATGCCGTTGTCCGGCTGGCGGATCTTGAGGCGTTTGAGCATGGCGCCGAAAAGCTTGCGGTCCTCGGCCACGTCGATGGATTCGGGGCTGGTGCCGATGATGGGGGCTCCCGCCTTCTTCAGGGGAACGGCCAGTTTCAGGGGCGTCTGGCCGCCGAACTGAACGATGACCCCCTTGGGGCGCTCCCGGTCCAGGATGTTCATCACATCCTCGAAGGTCAGGGGCTCGAAATAGAGGCGGTTCGAGGTGTCGTAATCGGTGGAGACGGTCTCGGGGTTGTTGTTGACCATGATGACCTCGAAGCCGTCGGCTTTGAGGGCGAAGGCCCCGTGCACGCAGCAATAGTCGAACTCGATGCCCTGGCCGATGCGGTTGGGACCGCCGCCCAGGATCATGATCTTATTCTCCTTCGTGGGGGCGGCTTCCGTATCTTTTCCCGAAAAGGAGGAACGACCCAGTTCATAGGTGGAATAAAGGTAAGGCGTGAAGGCCTCGAATTCGGCGGCACAGGTGTCCACCATCTTGTAGACCGGCTTGACGCCGTTCATCTTGCGGTAATTGCGGATGTCGGTCTCTTTCGCCTTGCAGAGGAAAGCCAATTGGGCGTCGGAGAAGCCCATCGCTTTGGCCCGGCGCAGCAATTCCACGGGGAGCTTGGACTTCAGTTTCCCGGCCCTGGAAGTTTGTTTCTCCAGTTCCTTCTCCAGGTCCACGATCTCCTTCATCTCATTCAGGAACCAGGGGTCGAGGGACGTCAACTTGTAGAGTTTCTCGATGCTGTAGTTCTGCCAGAGGGCCTGACGAACGAAGAAATGGCGCTGGGAGGTGGGCTTGCGGAGTTGGGCGTCCAGCAAGTCATGGGACAGGCCCCGGGGCTTGCGGGCGCCGGTCCTCTGCCACCGGCCTTCCTTCCACTCGCGCCCGTCGGCGCCAAAACCGATGGTGCCGGTCTCCATGGAACGCAGGGCCTTTTGGTAGCTTTCCTTGAAGGTACGCCCGATGGACATGGTCTCCCCCACGCTCTTCATGGAGGTATTGAGGATGTCCTCGGCGTCGGGGAACTTCTCGAAGGTGAACCGGGGGATCTTAGTGACAACGTAGTCGATCGAAGGCTCGAAGGCCGCCTTGGTGTAGCGGGTGATGTCGTTGAAGATCTCATCCAGACTGTAACCGACCGCCAGCTTCGCCGCGATCTTGGCGATGGGAAAACCCGTGGCCTTGGAGGCCAGGGCCGAGGAACGGGACACGCGGGGGTTCATCTCGATGACCACCATACGGCCCGTTTTGGGGTCCACGCCGAACTGGATGTTGGAACCGCCGGTATCGACGCCGATCTCCCGGATGCAGGCGATGGAGGCGTCCCGCATGCGCTGGTATTCCTTGTCGGTCAGGGTCTGGGCCGGGGCCACCGTCACCGAATCCCCGGTGTGGATGCCCATGGGGTCCATATTCTCAATGGAGCAGATGATGACCACGTTGTCCTTGAGGTCGCGCATGACCTCCATCTCGTACTCTTTCCAACCCAGGGCCGATTCCTCGACCAGGCATTGGTGGATGGGCGAAAGGTCCAGGCCTTTGGAGAGGATCTCCTCGAATTCCTGCCGGTTATAGGCGATGCCGCCGCCGGTGCCGCCCAAGGTGAAGGCGGGACGGATGATGCAGGGATAGCCATTGGTCTCGGCGAACCCGAGGCCTTCTTCCAAGGTCTTCACGGTGAGGGAATTGGGCAGGTCCAAACCGATCTTGAGCATGGCTTCTTTGAAGAGCTGGCGGTCTTCCGCCTTCTTGATGGCGGCAAGATTCGCCCCAATGAGTTCCACCTTGAATTCGTTCAGGATGCCGCGTTCGGCCAGGGCCACGGCGGTGTTCAGGGCCGTTTGGCCGCCCAAAGTGGGCAAAAGGGCGTCCGGGCGTTCCTTCTCGATGATCTTGGCGACCACGTCGGGCGTGATGGGCTCCACGTAGGTGCGGTGGGCGAATTCGGGATCGGTCATGATGGTGGCGGGGTTGGAATTGATGAGGATGACCTCGAAACCTTCTTCCTTCAGGGCCTTACAGCCCTGGGTACCGGAATAATCGAATTCGCAGGCCTGCCCAATGATGATGGGCCCCGCCCCGATGACCATGATCTTTTTGATGTCAGTACGTTTAGGCATACTTTCCCTTAAATGGTTTGATCTCGAACCCGCAACTCAAACACGACGTCGTCCAAGGTCGAAAGGGCATGAATTTTTTAAGATTCACGCAAAAAGTACCGGAACACTTTGGACAAACCGGCCCTGAAGTTTGCAAGTGTACATAAACTATCGACGCAGCCAACAAAACTGTAGCAAAGTTGATTAGCATTTTTGAACCAATCCCTTGTCCAAGAACCACCACCAGAAGCATCACCCCACCAACGACCAATCCAATTTTTATCCTAAAACGCATTTCCCCTATTTCTTTTCGGAACCTTGTGTTTTTTCCGTTCTTGATTTTCATCACGCCTCTTTAACGACTTATCGGTTATTAGATCCGACCATCTCTTCGAGCTCCCTGGACAAACACCTCGAATCATGCGGCCCATCCGTCATTGCGAGGAGCGGCGGCCGAATAGGCCGACGTTCGCGACGATGCAACCTCAGTCCCAATAACCCCTCCCTGGGAAGAAGCTTTTCTCAACTGGGATTGCTTCGTCATGATCGTTCACCTATTCGGTGAACATTCCTCGCAATGACACCCCGTCCTTTTACGTATCCTGTCGTCTCCTTGGCAGATCAGCCGTTCTTCTCCACCATTTCCCTGAATTGTTTGAAAAGGTAGCGTGAATCATGCGGTCCAGGAGAAGCCTCCGGGTGGTATTGCACGCTATAGACCGGTTTGTGCTTCATGGCTAAGCCTTCGCTGGTGTTGTCGCTCAGGTTGATATGGCTCTGGTAGACCAAGCTCTTGTCCAGGCTGTCCGGATCCACGGCGAAACCATGGTTCTGGCTGGTGATCTCCACCTTGTAGTTCTTGGTGTTCACGACCGGCTGATTTCCGCCCCGGTGACCGAACTTGAGCTTGTAGGTCTTGCCGCCCAAGGCCAGACCCAGCATTTGGTGTCCCAGGCAGATGCCGAAGATGGGGGCATTGGCATCCACCAGTTTTTTGACCGTTTGGTACACATAGGGAACCGCCTCCGGGTCACCGGGACCATTGGAGAGGAAGAACCCCTTGGCCCCTGAGGCGAGCAGAACATCCGCCTTGGTCGTGGCCGGATAAACCGTCACGTCGAAACCCTCGGCGGTCAGTCGCCGCAGGATGTTGTACTTGATGCCGCAATCCAACGCCGCGATCTTGATCCGCTTTTCAGGAGGCGTCAGGCCCGACAGGTCCATTTGGGGTTCCGGCGCGTGCGAAGCCGAGTCCAAGTTGTAAGGAAGTTCGGTCCAGTGGTAGGGCTTGTCACAGGTGACTTCCTTCACCAGGTCCCGGCCGACCAGGCCCTGGGAATCCTTGGCCTGCTTGACCAATTTCTTGGGGTCCAGTTCGGCCGTCGAAAGCACGCCCTTCTTGGCCCCGTGGGTGCGCAGGTGGGCGGTCAGGGCCCGGGTATCCAACCCCTCGATGCCGATGATGTTGTGCTTCTTGAGGTATTCCCCCAGGTTCTGGGTCATGCGGTAGTTGGAGGGGTGCTTGCAGTATTCCTTCACCACGAAACCGGAGAGGAAAGGCTTGCGGGATTCGACATCGACCGGGTTCACCCCGTAGTTGCCGATGAGGGGATAGGTCATGGTGACGATCTGGCCGCGGTAGGAGGGGTCGGTCAGGATCTCTTGATAACCGGTCATCGAAGTGTTGAAACACACTTCTCCGAAAGACTTTCCCTCGGCACCGAAACTTAGTCCCTCGAACCAGGTCCCGTCCTCGAGGGCCAGGACCGCTTTTTTGATCTTAGAAGCCACTCAAAACCCCTTTCAAGCTAAGGCTATTTCGCCACCGATGAACACCGATTAACACCGATTTGGATTTAAGCCATCCCATTCATCCTCTTCATCGGTGGCCAATTGGCCTTTTACTTATCCTCGCTCTGATACTTGATCTCGCCCGCCACGATGGTCGTCACCGCCCATCCCTTGAGCCGCCAGCCGTTGAATGGCGAGTTCTTGCCCTTGCTCTTGAATTCCTGCGCCTTCACTTCTTTTTCGTTCTTGATGTCGAAGATGGCGACGTCGGCCACCGCGCCTTCCGAAAGGGTCCCCGCCGGGAGGCCGATGATCTTGGCCGCCGAGGTGGTCAGCATCTCCACCGCCCGGGACAGGGAGATGACCCCCGGTTCCACCAGGTGGCTGTAGGTCAGGGGGAACATGGTCTCCAAGCCCACGATGCCGAAGGCCGCCTGGTCGAATTCGCATTGTTTCTCGGTGGAGGCGTGGGGGGCGTGGTCGGTGCAGATGCAGTCGATGACACCCTCTTTGATGCCCTTGCGGATGGCCGCCACATCCTCCTCGCTCCGGAGGGGAGGGTTCATCTTGAAGTTGGCGTTGTAGTTCTTGATGGACTTGTCCGAGAGCGTCCAATAATGGGGGCAGGTCTCGGCGGTGACATGGATGCCCTTCTTTTTAGCCTGGCGGATGAGCTCCACCGACCCGGCGGTGGAGACATGGGCGGCATGGAACTTGGCTCCCGTCATCTCGGCCAGGAGGATGTTGCGGCCCACCATCACGGTTTCCGAGGCCGCCGGGATGCCGCGCAACCCCAGGGCGGTCGAAGCTTCCCCCTCATGCATGACCCCTTCGTTCGAAAGGTGGGAGTCTTCGCAGTGGTCGATGACGGTCAGGTCCAGCATCTTGGCGTATTCCATGACCCGGCGCATCAGTTCGGCGTTCATGATGGGCGCCCCGTCGTCGGAGAGCGCCACCGCCCCCGCTTTCTTCAGTTCGCCCAGCTCGGCCATTTCCTCCCCCTTCCGGCCCTTGGAGATGCAGCCGATGGGATGGACGTGGCAATAGCCCTCTTTCTCGGCCTTGCTCTTGATGAAGTGCACGATGGCCTGGTCGTCGATGGGTGGATTGGTGTTAGGCATGCAGGCGACCGACGTGACCCCGCCGGCCACCGCCGAGTGGGACCCCGTGGCGATGGTCTCTTTGTATTCAAAACCCGGCTCACGGAAATGCACGTGGATGTCCACCAGCCCGGGCGTGACCAACTTGCCCCTGGCGTCGATGGTCTGGTCGGCCTTCACCTTGAGGCCCTTGCCCACCTTCTCGACCTTGCCGTCCTTCAGGAAAACATCGGCTTCGCCGTCGATCTGGTTGGCCGGGTCGACCACGTGGCCTCCCTGGATGAGTATCGACTTCATAAAGAACCGCCTTTCACCACGGAGACACGGAGATCACGGAGTACGGCTGGATCCTTTTCCCTCTTTCCCATCTTCATCTCCTCGTTTTCCGTATCCCGTGGTCAATTCGGCTTTTCATTGGATTCTCCTTGGAGGAGATACAAAACCGCCATGCGGACCGCCACCCCGTTGGTGACCTGGTCGTCGATGACCGATTGGGGCCCATCCGCGACCCCCGAGGAGATCTCGACCCCCCGGTTCATGGGACCTGGATGCATCACGATGGCGTCCTTCTTGGCCCGTTTCAGGCGCTCGGTCGTGACCCCGAAGATCTGGCTATATTCGCGGATGGTGGGAAAGAGGTTGTTCTTCTGCCGCTCCAACTGGAGCCGGAGCACATAGACCACGTCCGTGCCTTCGAGCGCCTTGTCCAGGTCATGGAGGACAGTGACACCCATCTTCTCGATGCCGGTCGGCAGGAGGGTCGGCGGCGCGCAGACCCGCACCTTGGCGCCCATCTTGTTCAGGGCATGGATGTTGGACCGGGCCACCCGGCTGTGGGTGATGTCCCCCACGATGGTAACGGTGAGCCCCTGGATCCTGCCCTTCTGCTCCCGGATGGTGAAGAGGTCGAGCAGGCCCTGGGTCGGATGCTCATGGGCTCCGTCTCCCGCGTTGATGACGGTGGCGGGCGTGATATTGGCCAGCATCTGGGGCACCCCGGAGGACTTGTGCCGGACCACGATGGCGTCGATGGTCATGGCTTCGAGGGTCTTGAGAGTGTCGATGAGGGTCTCGCCCTTGACCAAAGAAGAGGAAGCCGTCTGGACGTTCAGGATGTCGGCCGAGAGGCGCTTAGCCGCCAGCTCGAAGGAGATACGGGTGCGGGTGGAGGGCTCGTGGAAGAAGAGCACCACCGTGCGGCCACGGAGCGCCGGCACCTTCTTGACCGAGCGGGTCGAGACCTCTTTAAAGGATGAGGCCGTGTCGAGGATAAGGCCGATCTGGTCGGCCGAAAGCTCCTCGAGGGTCAGCAGGTCCTTGGATTTCCAGTTCACGATTCCACCTCCGCGATGGCCACTTCGTCCTTCCCGTCGTTCTCCTTCACATGGACCAGCACCTTCTCCCGGGAGGAGGAGGGGATGTTCTTGCCCACGTAGTCGGCATGGATGGGGAATTCCCGATGGCCCCGGTCTACCAGGACCGCGTATTGGATGAAGGTGGGGCGGCCGAAGTCAATGATCTGGTCAATGGCGGCCCGGGCGGAGCGGCCGGTGTAGAGGACGTCGTCCACCAGGATGACCTTCTTCTTGTTCACGTCGAAGGGAAGTTCGGTGGGACTAGGGGCTTTTTCCGGCTTATGAATGCCCGCGTCGTCGCGGTAGAAGGTGATATCCATGGCCCCATAGGGGATCTCGGTCCCCTCAATGTTCTTGATCTTGATGGCCAACCGCTCGGCCAGGACATCCCCCCGGGCCTTGATTCCGATGAGGACCAGATCCTGGATGCCCTTATTTCTTTCGAGTATTTCGTGGGCGATACGGGTGAGAGCCCGGTCCATGTCCCGGGCTTCCATGAGGACGGCCTTGATCTTAGGCGTCATGAGCGCCTCCAGCATTTTCAGGCACAAAAAAACCCGAAGCATCCAGGGGGGATGTCCGGGTCCGTGGGTTTTCAGTTCGCGCGCGAACGGGCTTCATCGTCTTTCCTTTGAGGTCTCTCGGACCCCGTTAAAGGTGACTGCGAAAACGGATTATACGGGTTTTGGAACCGCTGTCAAGGCGCCTTCGGCGGAAGCTTGGCGTCGAGCGACGACAAAAAATCACGGACGTTCTTTTTGTTACGACCGAAGTCGCCCCGGCCGCCCTGGGCGCGGGAGATGATCTCCAATTTGGTCACGCCGTCCAAACCTTGGACCACGTAGATGTCCACGTCGTCGGCGAAGGGTAGGAATTTGGCCGCCACGCTTGCGCGGATACGCCCTTGGTTCTCCCGGTGCTCCACGACCTTCCAGCGGGACAGCCCGGCGATGGCCTCCAGGGCCGCCTTCACGACCGGCCCTTTCGGCTCGGAATAATGCCGGGGACGGAAGAAAGGGTCCGGGTCCTCCGGGGTCGTCACATGCAGGTTCTTGGTGAAAAGGTCCTTCCATCCCATATCCAACTCCTCGAACGCCGTGGATCCATGACGGGATCCCGGGGAGCCTGTTCCTTCCCCCCCAACGGCCGTTTTGTTATGATTCTGCACAACCCGACCATCTTCAGCCCCGGTCCATCCGGTCCACCCTGCCGCGAGAGTCCATGACCCCCAAAACCATCCCCTTTTTGCGCCCCTTCGCCCTGGCGGCGGCCTTCGTGGGATCCTGCCACTTTTTCTGGTCTCCCCTGTTCATGGTCAACGACGACTGGTGGTCCGTTTTCATCACTCAAGGCTCGGGGTTTTCCATCCATCCCGATGAGCACTTGGTCTTCTCGAATGTCCTGCTGGGATCGGTCCTCAAGTGGCTCAATATGCTTGTTCCCGCCCTTCCTTGGTTCACCTTCCTGCTCCTGGCCGCCCTGATCCACGCCCTGGGGTGCTGGGGCCTGGCCATCGAGCTGGGCGGACAGGAACCCGGGCGGCTTTTCCTGTATCTCCTGCTCCTGATCCAGATCGGTATTTATTTTTTCCTGAAACTCAATTACAGCATGATCGCCGGCCTCGAATTCCAGGCTGGAACGCTTCTTTTTCTCCGGCTCTTCACCGACCCCGCCAAAACCCCGCGCAGGGCCACGTCGTGGCTTGGGGCCTCCTGTTTCGCGGCCTGCCTGTTGCTGCGTTGGAAGGCCTTTGTCGCCTGGTCCATTTTCCTCTTTCCCTTGATCGCAATGGGGGCATGGCGGGCTCGGAAAGATCCCCGCGACCGCCATCTCCTGGGCCTCACCACCCTGTCCCTGGCCGCGATCTTCGCGTTCCATTACCTCTATTTCCATTCGGATCCCGAATGGCGGGAATTCTACCGATTCACCTACCGGTCGGCCGAACTGGTGGACTGGGGTACGCCCATCGACCCCCGCAGCGCCCCATCGCTCTTCGGGGCCGCGGGGGTCACCTCGAACGACCTGGCCATGTTCAAGGACTGGTACTTCCTGGACCCTGCGGTCACGGGACCGAACGGGGTGGAGAAATTGAAGCCCCTCTTCAAGCACGAGTCCATCGATCTCGCCAGCGCCCTCGGGCCCATTACTCGCTTTCCCCTGGCCCGATGCGCCCTGATCTGCGT
This sequence comes from bacterium, assembly GCA_035549195.1. NCBI lineage: Bacteria > bacterium. The sequence goes on along the minus strand of DASZRK010000061.1, from coordinate 6,905 downwards.
CCTGGCCCTTTTGGCCCTGAGACGACCCAAAGGGACCCCCTTGATCCTCTTCCAACTCCTGTGGATCATCGCGGCCTGCCTCGGGTTCCTTTATTTCCTCCGGCTTCCCGATCGCATGCTTTATCCGTCCTATTTTTTGGCCGCCGCCCTACCCCTTTATTTCCCATCGCGATGGGTCCAAAGCCCATCCCGCGTGGTCCCGACACTTTACCCGTGGAGCCGACCGATCTTAACGGTCATCCTCGTCCTTTCGGCCCTTTATTCCATCCGCCAATTCCGGCCTTTCGAGCGCTTTTGCACGGATCACAGGGACAAACTCTATGCCGAACTTGAACGCCTGGCCCCTACCAACGATCAACTCTTCATCATTTGGGATTCCCAGTTCCCTTTCGAGGACCTGGACCCCTATCGGGGTTTCGGTCCCTTTCGCCGGTCCTTCCACTTTTTCCCGTTCGGCAATTTCGAGACATCACCCTTGGCCCTCGGTACCCTGGTTCGCTTCGGGATCCACCGACCCTTGGAGGACATGGTCGACCGGCCGGATGTATTCCTGATCTGCAGTCCACAGGAAGGGGAAATGTACCAGACCTACATGCGGGAACGACACCATCAGGAGATCTATATCGAGCGTTATTTCTTGAGCCTGCCCTTCAACGTCTATCGCATCCATTCCAAACCATTCCAGCTCCGGACCCCGGACCCGCCCAAGGCCGATTAGGAAAGTTCCCGATCCTCAGGCATCGGCACCCCACCTTCCATCAAGGCCCTGGCCCTCAGGGCGCTGGAGGTCAACCGGGAAAGTTCGGCGGCCATCCGGTCGGTCTGGCCTTCCAAGGCCTTGGTGGAATCGATCCCCTTCCGGAAGGTCTCCAGGACCCTTTCCGAATCCCCGCTCAGGCGCAGGGCCGCCAGGAGGGCGGTCAGACCCTTCAGGTCCACGGCCATCAAGCGGTGCGCCTTGAGGCCTTCCATCCACTCGGCATTCGCCAGGCAATCGCGATAGTGGCCCGCATCGGGCAAAAAGAGGAAACCCGCCGAGGCCTGGATCCCGTCCAAAGCGCGGCTGAGGACTCCCAGGGCTTCCTTCATTTCGTTGCCCTGCAAAGGCTTCCCCGACATCCCGACTTGGAGGACCGGCATCCGGCCCAGGGGTGTCTTGATGAATTGGACGCCATTTTCCCCAGGCCCGAAGTCCGTAGCCCCCAAATAGATCCCCAGCCACTCCGGCAAGGACCGGTCGGCGGCCTTCGGTTCGAAGGACCTTTCCAGGACGTCCCGGACCAGGCGCAGGTTCTTGATGCCCTGGGGCAGGCGGCCCGCTTCCAACCTGAGTTCCAAAAGTTCGTTCTGGGCGGCGCTCAAGGGTTGTTCGGCCTCGGCGACCAGGCCCTCGATCCTCTGCTGGGATTCGGCCAGCCATTTTTCGGCCAGCCGGAGCGCCGGCTGGGCTTCGGGCCCCGTCCGCCGTGCCGCGCTTCCCTGGGAAAGGCGCGAAAAGGTCAGGACCGCCGCACCCCAAAAGACGAAGCCCGCGCCGGCCAGGCCCAATAAAAAGTATAGGTTCAAGCGATCCTCCCTGATCAGGAAGAGGCATTATAAGGAACCGGGACGAAAAAGAGACAGGACGGGGCCCGGGCTTTTTTCATGGCAACGGATTGGGCCGGCGGCCCACCTCACCTTATGATGTAGGTCATTCCTTCACCCCATCCCCGAACCTAGAGTGGCACCCATGAACCCTGTCGACTGGATCAAAAAACACAAACTCTGGCTGGGCCTGGCCTTGGCGACCATCGCCGGATGTTCCGCAGGCCTCCACCTATGGAAAGCCTGGTCCCAAAGGGTCCACCCCAAGATCGGGAACATGGTGGAATCGGTCTATGGGATCGGCACGGTCACCGCCCGCCATACCTATCAGCTGAAGCTCGGGGTTTCGGATACCCTGTCCCGGCTCTTTGTGGACGAAGGCGCCCCGGTCGGAAAGGGCCAACCCCTCATCGCCCTGGCCGACCACCACACGGTCCGGGCACCCTTTGCCGGGGTGGTCACCTCCCTTCCCTATAAGGAAGGTGAAAGCGTGTTCCCCCAGGTCCCGGTCCTGACCCTCACCGACCTTAAAAATCCCTATATCGTCGTCACCTTGGAACAATCGGGCGCCATCCCGGTCCATCGCGGCCAGAAGGCCTTTCTGAGCTTCGAGAGCCTGCGGGGTCAAAAGATCGACGGGACGGTCTCCGCCATCTACCCTAAGGACGGCGAGTTCTATGTGAACATCGAGGCCCCCGGCCTGCCGGACGGCGTCCTGGTGGGCATGACCTGCGACGTGGCCATCCAAGTGGCCTCCAAGGAGAACGTGCTCCAGGTGCCCTTGGTGGCGGTCGACCACGGCACCGTGACCCTCCTCAAGGGCGGCATCCCCAAAAAGGTGCCGGTGAAGCTGGGGGCCACCGACGGCCAATGGGCCGAGGTGACCGATCACAGTGTGCAAGCGGACGACATCCTGCTCCTGCCCGGTAAATAGCCATGTGCCGATATCCCGTTTCGAGACCTCCCCACGAGATCGGCACTAGGCCAGCCCCCTTGCTCCTCGCTGTCACCAGCGAGGATCCGATGGAGGGCTGACATGCTCTACCTAGCCATCAAGCAATTGCTGGCCCGTCCCCGTCAGACCCTCCTGGCGCTCCTGGGGATCACCTTCGGGACCGCCGCCTTCCTCATCCTCTCAGGCATGATGCTGGGCTTCCGTGAATACCTCATCCAACGGCTCATCAACACCACCGCCCACATCAGTATCAAGGCCGAGGAGCCCACCATCGAGGAGCATTCCCTCGACCCGGACTTCTTCCCCGATGCCCTGGTCCATTGGATCGTCCCTCCGGTCCTCCACAACGAGCCGCCCCACATCGAGTACCCCCAGGGCTGGTTCGACCGGCTGGACGCGGACCCCCAGGTGATGGCTTACGCGCCCCAGATCACGACCCAAGTCATGGTCCACCGGGGGAAGCTCACCCGGTCCATCATCCTCATCGGGGTGGAAGCCCAGAAACAGGTCCAAGCCACCGATATCCAGGACGACATGAGCTCGGGCAACTTCCTGTCCCTGGACAAGGGGGGCTTCCAGGTCGTCATCGGAGAATCATTGGCCCAAAAACTAGGCCTGCATTTGGACGACACCCTCAACATCACCCAGATCGGCGGGTCAGTGGTGCCGGCCAAGGTGGCGGGCTTCTTCAACACCGGAATGGTCCAGATCGACGACGTGACCGCCTATGCGCCGATCCATTACGTCCAACAGGCCAACCAGACCCCCGGGGAGATCGCCCAGATCATCGTGAAATTGAGGGATATCACCCAGGCCCGGAAGGTGGCCGACCAATGGGCGGCCATCAGCCGGGAGAAGGTCCAAAGCTGGGACGAGGCCAACGCCAATTTCTTCCAGGTCTTCAAGATGCAGGACATGATCCGGTACATCCTGAGCTTCGTGGTGCTCATGATCGCCGCCTTCGGCATCTACAACATCCTCAACATGATGATCCTGCAAAAGAGAGGGGAGATCGCCATCCTGCGGTCCATGGGCTACGAAGCCGGGGACATCATCACCCTTTTCCTCTCCCAAGGGCTCATCCTAGGCTTCATCGGGGGCATCCTGGGTTGCATCGTCGGCACCCTGGTCTGTCTCTATATCCAAACCATCACCTTTTCCAGCGGGATGGGCATGTCCAAGATCAACCACATGCTCATCGCCTGGCACTATTACTTCTACCTGACCGGGTTCTTCTTGGCCGTCCTGTCAGGCTTGGTGGCGGGTTATCTGCCGGCCCGCTCCGCCAGCCGCATGCATCCCATTGATATCCTGCGGGCTGAGGGGGGCTGACATGCGCCGATCATCCTTTGGACCACGTCCTATTGAAATCGGTGCGATGCTAGCCTCCGTTCTCCGCGCTGTTCCCAGCGCGGAATCGATGGAGGGCTACATGCGCCGATCATCCTTTGGACCACGTCCTATTGAAATCGGTGCGATGCTAGCCTCCGTTCTCCGCGCTGCTTCCAGCGCGGAATTGCAGGAGGGCTAGCATGGGCCTTTCCGGGAAAAAGATGGTCAAATCCTTCGGCCAGCCCCCCACCGTGGTCTTGAAAGGCCTGGACCTGGAGATCCACGACGGCGAATACGTTGCCATCACGGGCCGTTCCGGGTCGGGCAAGAGCACCTTGCTCTACTCTTTGAGTACCCTGGACCCGCTCACTTCCGGAACACTGGTCTTGGATGGCCGCCAGGTCGCAGGCCTCACCCGCAAGGAACTTTATGCCTTCCGGAACCAGAACATGGGCTTCGTCTTCCAGTTCCATTACCTGCTTCCCGAGCTCACCTGCGAGGAGAACGTGGTCTTCCCCGCCCGCAAGACCGGCCGCCACGAGGAGCTCCGGGCCTATGGGGTCCAATTGATGGAAGAATTCGAGATCGGCCACGTCCGCAAGAAGCTCTCGGGCCAGATATCGGGCGGCGAGCGCCAACGCGTGGCCATCGCCCGGGCGCTGGTGATGAAGCCCAAATACCTCTTCGCCGACGAGCCGACCGGCAACCTGGACTCGGTGAGCGGTGAGAAGGTCATCTCCATCTTCGAACGCATCAACAGGGAACTGGGGGCCACCATCCTGATGGTCACCCACGAACCCGATTACGCGGCCCGGGCCGCCCGTCAGATCGGGCTCAAGGACGGCGAGATCGAGTTCGACCTCAAAAAGGCTCCCTAAGGACGCATAGGGGTGGATACGACAAATTCGTTGGACCGTGCACTCGCCCGTTCTTTTCGTTTTCCCCGAATGTTCCGCCGCAAAACCATTTGAGCGGCCTTGCCGCCTCCCTTTTTCGCCTCGCCGAGCCTTGCCACCTTCCTTTTCCGCTCCTCCATCCCTGGCACATCCATTGCAGTAGGACCCCTATACCTGGTTCTTGGAAAGGAATCCCATGGACACCCCCAGCCATACCGTCGAGGCCGTGGTCGAAAAGGCCCCGGGGCCCGATTTTTCCGCTTTGGACCTGATCGAACAGAAAAGCGCCGCCTCCTTCTTCCAACCCATCATCTCCATCAAGAAGATCGGCGTGGTCGGCCTGGAAGCCCACGGGCGCGGGGTCGACTCGGAGACCAAACAGTTGATCGAACCCGAGGATCTCTACAAGAAACTGGACGAGAAGGGGGCCCGGTTGGCCCTGGACCGTCTTTTCCGGGACAAGGGCCTGGAAGGCTTCGCCAAGGTCCAATCCAACATCCCGGGCATGCTCCTTTTCCTGAACATCGATTCGACCATCCTGACCTCCGATGTGGTCGGGTCCGGTTACCTGATCAAGAGCGTCCGGGAAATGGGGCTGGACCCCAGCATGGTGGTCATCGAGATCGCCCCGGAAGTGTCCTCCGACACCGCCGCCATCCGGAAGTTCGTGGAGTTCCATAAGGCCGAGGGATTCCTGATCGCCCTGGAAGGCATCAATAACAGCCGGGAGAAGTTGAACCAGGTCCTGCACCTGAACCCGGATGTGGTGAAGCTGGATCCCGCCCTGGTGCAAAGCATGGCCAAGGACGCCTACAAGCGGGAAGGGGTGCGGACGGTGGTCAACCTGACCCAGAAGCTCGGCTCCCTGGTGGTGGCGGACGGCCTGGAGAACGAGGAGGACGCCCTGACGGCACTCGACCTTGGGGCGGACATGCTGCAGGGGAGCTATTTCTCGAAGCCCCAGAAGTCCGATGCCTCGACCCTGGGGCTCAAGGCCCGGATCGTCTTCATGGCCTCGCGCTACCGCCGGATGATGACCGAGCGGATGGGACGGGACAAGGACCGGCGCAGCCGTTGCCAGGTCATCGCCCTCTCGATCTTCGAGGCCCTGTCCGAGATCCCCTTGGCCGACCGGGAGGGGCAGTTGGCCTCCTTCTTCCCCCGCCATCCCCAATTGGAATGCCTCTACCTGCTCAACCAGGACGGGGTGCAGGTCAGCGAAACGGTCTGCAACACCCGCAAGGTCCAGAGCCGCAAGCAGTTCCTCTTCCAACCGGCCCCCCGGAGCACGGACCACTCGCTCAAGGAGTATTACTACGGACTGACCTACAACGGCATGACCCGCTACCTGACCGAGCCCTATATCTCGCTGGCCTCGGGCAACCTCTGCATCACTTTTTCGGGGGTCTTGAACGATCCGGGGACGGGGAAACTGCAGATCCTCTGCGCGGACATCGACGTCTCGCAGGTCTGATCAGAGGATCTCCCGGAGCCTTTCGGCGGGGCGGGCCAGGATGGCCTTGTCGCCCTTCTCGACGATGGGACGCTGGAGCAGGTCGGGGTGCTTCACCATCAGGTCGATGGCCTCCTCGTCGGACACTTCCCGCCCCCCCAACCCCAGGGTCTTATAGGCCTCTTCCTTCTTGCGGAACAGCTCCGACGCCCGGATCCCCATCTTCTTGACCAATTCCCCCAGCTTGGCCTTGGACAGGGGCTCGACGTAGTAATTGACCGCGTCGAAGTCCACCCCGCTTTCCTTCAGGGCGTTATGGACCTGCCGGCAGGTGGTGCAGGTGGGCTTTTGGTAGATGGTGATCTTCATGGGTCCTCCGGTGCGGCTCAGGCCGAATGGATCCGGGAGGCCTCGTCCTGGATGGCCGTCTCGGTCTTGCGGGCGATACGGGACATCATTTCGACGGTCTCCACCGGGTACTCCCCGATGGCCGTCTCCTCGGACAGCATGATGGCGGTGGTCCCGTCCAGGATGGCGTTGGCCACGTCGCTCACCTCGGCCCGGGTGGGCCGGACGTTATGCACCATGGATTCCAGCATCTGGGTCGCCGTGATGACGGGGATGCCCCGGTGCCGGGCCTTCTCGATGATGCTCTTCTGGACCAGGGGCACTTCCTCGATGGGGA